>JABHRR010000074.1 GCA_018670095.1 Candidatus Woesearchaeota archaeon | reverse complement strand
TACCAATTGGAATAAATTATCAAAGGGTTTCTTTAGAAGATTATTTAGAATTTGAAAAAGAAGAGGCAGAAGAAGAAAAAGGCGTCAGAGAACTTGAAAGTCAATATGAAGCTGAACATAATGCGGCACTAACAAAATGGGAAGAAAGCGCCCCTGCAAAGAAAGAAGGCAAAAAAGAAGAAAAAAATAGTAATAGTTTTCCAACTATAGATATGCATCAACTAACTAGACCAAGTCCAAAAATGATTAGCCGTCCTCTTGGTGGGAAAAAAGGAAATTTAGGAATATTAATTTGCAATTATGAGGATACTGAATGTTTAACTGCGATGCACACTTCTGCAACTGTAACTTATCAACCTCCAGGGGCAACGATGAATTATAGTGTTTTAAAAACAACTACTGATATTAAAGAAGGAGATTTAACAAGAATCATGGATCAATTGAAGGAAAAGTATGGTGTTGAGATTTCTCATAAAGATGGCATGATGGTTAGGGGAAGTCATAACGGAGTGAACTTACATTTACCCGCACCAGTTAAATCAAAAGAATATCAGAATAATATTTTCTCATTACCATTAACGGCTGAAATGTCTCAAGATGAGATGATGGGTGCAATTAGGAATGTTTATCAAGCAGGAGAAGCTTTCAAAGCTGGTTATAATATATTGAGTGAAGAAAGAGATATTAGAATAAAACATGAAGAAAATGTTGAAGAAAGAAGACAAGATTCTGTCTTAGGAAAGTTCTAATACCAAACATTTTTATAATATTTAATATTCTATTAACTTATATAAAGAGGGATAACAATGGAAAATTCTGTAAATTATCACGCATTGGATGAAGAAAACTGTTTGAAAGTATTAAAAGCTACAAAGAAAGGCTTAAGCAACGCTGAAGCTGAGCACAGACAACAAGTTTATGGTTTGAATGAATTAAAGACCGAACATACAGTTAGTCCAATCAAAATATTTTTAGAACAATTTTCTAGCCCTTTGATTTGGATCTTATTATTTGCTTTAGTAGTTTCAATCTTCTTACAAGAGGTTACAGATGCAATTGTAATTGCAGTAATCGTAATTCTTAACGCAGTTCTTGGATTTATGCAAGAGTACAGAGCAGAAAAAGCAATTGAAGCTTTGAAGAAAATGGCTTCCCCAAAAGCTAAAGTGCTTAGAAATGGAAAAGAAATCAAAATTGAAAGCAAATATTTAGTTCCTGGAGATATTATTATCTTAGAGACTGGTGATAAAGTTCCTGCTGATGCCAGATTGATTGAAATTCATACTTTACAAACTCAAGAAGCGCCATTAACTGGAGAATCTCAACCAGTAACAAAAGTAGCAGATAAACTTGTTGAAAAGACGCCTTTAGCAGAAAGAAAGAATATGGTTTATGCAGCAACAATTGTTTCTCAAGGAAGAGCAAGAGCAGTAGTAGCTTTCACGGGAATGCAAACACAAGTAGGAAAAATTGCGACATTAATCAAAGAAGCGCATGAAAAAGAAACTCCTTTACAAAAGAAACTTAAACAATTAGGGAAGTATCTTACCATTGCCGTTGTGATAGTGGCAGTAATGATTTTCTTTGCAGGAATATTTTCTGGACATCCTATTGAAACAATGTTCTTAACGGCGATTGCTTTAGCAGTAGCAGCCATTCCAGAAGGATTGCCAGCAGTAATTACCATCTCTTTAGCATTAGGCGTGCAGCAGATGATTAAGAAGAATGCTTTAGTAAGAAAGTTACCTTCTGTAGAAACTTTAGGTAGTGTTAATGTTATTTGTACAGATAAAACTGGAACATTAACTCATAATGAAATGACCGTAACAAAAATTTATGCTAATAATGTTGAATACGAAGTTACCGGTTCTGGTTATGAACCAAACGGAGTATTTGCAATTAATAAAAAGTTAGCCAACCCAGAATTACTTTACAAATTATTAAAGATTGGTGCTCTATGTAATGATGCTCAATTTTCAGGACCAAAAAATAAAAGAGAAATTCTTGGTGATCCTACAGAAGCAGCACTAATAGTTTCTGCAGAAAAAGCTGGCCTTACCAAAAAAGAATTAAACAAAAAAGAAGATAGAAGTGATGAAATTCCTTTTAGTTCTGAAAGGAAAATGATGACCACCATTCATGGAAAGGTTTCTTACACTAAAGGTGCTCCTGATATGCTTATTGAAAAGTGTGATCGGATTTTGATTAATGGTAAAGTACAACGATTAAACCGTTCTAAGATAAAAGAAATTCTTAAACAAAATGAAGATTTTGCAGGACAAGCTTTACGAGTATTAGGATTTGCTTACAATGAAAACTTTAGAAAGAGAGAAGATGCTGAGAAAGATATGATCTTTGTTGGATTACAAGCAATGATTGATCCACCAAGAGAAGAAGTTAAAGATTCTATTAAAAAATGTCAAGATGCAGGAATTAGAGTAATCATGATTACTGGTGACCAAATTGCTACGGCAAAAGCTATTGCTAAAGAATTAGGCATTACTGGTAGGGCAGTTAAAGGAGAAGAATTAGAAAAAATTAATCTGATCAAAGAAATAGATGAAATTGGAATATTTGCCAGAGTTAATCCTGAACATAAATTAAATATTGTTAAAGCTTTGAAAGAGAAAGGTTACGTTGTAGCAATGACTGGTGACGGTGTTAATGATGCTCCAGCATTAAAGAAAGCTGACATTGGTATCTCAATGGGGATTAGTGGAACAGACGTGGCTAAAGAAGCTTCTGACATGATTCTTACTGATGATAATTTTACTTCGATTGTGAGTGCGGTTGAAGAAGGTCGAGGCATCTTTGATAACATTAGAAAATTTGTAAATTATTTATTATCCAGTAATTTGGGTGAGATTACAGCAATCTTCTTTGCATTTATTTTATCGCCATTCTTATTTCCGGGTGCTGCTTTAGTTTTACCATTAACAGCAATTCAAATTTTATGGGTGAATTTAGTTACGGATGGATTACCGGCTGTCGCTTTAAGTTTAGACCCGCATTCTAAAGGGATCATGCAACGTAAACCTCGACCGGCCAACGAAAGTATTCTATCTAAAAGTTCATGGGTAGATATTGTTGTTTTTGGTACATTGATCGGTGTTGCTACTTTGATTTTGTTCTTTCTGTATCACGGTTCAGGAGCAGCAAAAGCACAAACAATGGCCTTTACCGCTTTAGTAGTTTTTGAGATTGTAAGAATTAGAATGATTAGAAGCGATTACAAATTGGGGATGTTTAGCAACAAATGGTTAGTGGCGGCAATCTTTGGTTCGTTCTTATTACAGTTGGGAGTTATCTATACACCACTCTCAAAAGTGTTTGGCACCGTACCTTTAGAATTATTTGATTGGGCAGTGATTGGCTTTACTGGTTTAATCTTGTTAGGGATACATTGGGTTTATGTTGTTGTTAAGAAGAGGATGGGCAAGTAGAATCAATCAAAGTATTCAACATCATGACTAGTAATTGTTATTTCTTTTCTTCGTTTTTTATTTTCTGAGAAAATTGATCTGGAGAAACTGGGTTTAGGAGTATCAATAATAACTTCTTGCGGTTGATCTTTCATTGTAATCGCTTTAATTTCGTTTACTTTAGCCATATTAATATTACCGCAATTAATACAATTGAAATAGGTGCCGAACTTTCCTACTCTCGGTTCAAGCCAAGAGCCGCAGGTACATTTTACTTCTTGTAAAACAGATTGGGTATGAAACCGACAGACCTCTACACCGGCTTCGTTCTTTTGGGTAGCTAACTTATCGCAGAACGGACAATTAACTTGCTTAGAACTGCCGTAAACTTTCTTTGCTTTGAATTTCATGATAGAATGAAAATTTAAATGGTTTATAAGTTTAACTTAATAACCAAAAAACAATTAAAGCCAAACCATATTTTAAGAGATATGTACACTTATATTGATACAAATGAAGAATTGAAAGAAATCTGTGATGAATTAGAAAAAGAAGCGGAACTAGGCATAGATTTAGAATGTGAAAACAATCTTCACCATTACGGAGCATATATTTCTTTAATTCAGATTTCTAATAAAAGTAAGAATTATGTGGTTGACATTTTGAAAGTTACTGATGTAAAACCGTTAATCAAAATTCTAGAAGATAAAAACATTCAGAAAATATTTCACGGTTCTGATTTTGATATGAGAATGTTAAACAGTCAATTTAATTGTAAACCAAAGAATATCTTTGACACTCAGGTTGCAGCGTTATTGTTAGGGAAAAAAGATATTGGATTAGGTCATTTAATTCAAGAATATTTTAATGTTGAAAAGATAAAAAAGTTTCAGAAAGCAGATTGGACTAGAAGACCATTAACAGTTGAGATGTTAGATTACGCTTCTGGAGACACGATTTATTTAGTAAGGTTACGTGACGTTTTAATAAAAGAACTGAAAGAGAAAGGCCGGTTAGAATGGGCAGAAGAAGATTTATTATTATTAGAAAAGAAAGAATGGATTTACGAAGAAGGAAAATTCAATACGGTCAAAGGTTATTCACATTTAGAACCGAAAGAGAAAGCGATCTTCAAACGCTTATATGATTTAAGAAATGATTTGGCTAAAAAAGTAGATCGGCCAATACACTTCGTTATTAACAACAAACAGTTAATTGGATATACTGTTGAACCGCCAAAAGATTGGTCGCGGGTTAGAGGCGTTCATCCGATTATTAGAAAGAATGCAAAATTATTTTCTATAGAAATTCAGAAAGGAAGTAAAGAAAAGATTGAGATAGAGAAAAGAGAAATTAAAAAACTATCTCTGAACAAAAAAGCACAACTTGACCAGTTAGAATTATTTCAAGTAAAATTAGCAGAAGAATTAGAGATTATGAAATATTTGATTATGAACAAAGAACAAATGATTGCGATTGTTGTTTCTGAAAGTTTAGATGGGTTAAAGAATTGGCAGAAAAAGTTAGTTGAAGAAGAATGGAAAAGGATTTCAGCAGAGATTCAATAGGTGTTCTCGGAAGAAGTTCATTTCTTTTGGGAACTTATTAATTTTTTCTAAAAGATGTTTATTACTTTTCTTAAGTCGTTTAATTTCTTCTAAAGTTAAGCCAGAAGAAGTTTGATAAGAAATCTTTGCTTCTAAAACCGTTCTCTTTGTTTCTTTAATATTAATTACATTAAATTTCTCTGGATGATTATAAATGGGTGTATCTTTTTGCAAGCCAAATGTTGAGGTAGAGATGAGATGGATGTTATCTTGATTTTCTTTGAGAAAATTAATGGTATCCATAAACTCTTCTTTTGTTTCTGTAGGGAAACCAAACATGACATAAAGTACATTTTTTATTCCTGCTTTCTTAGAATTAGTTAAGACGTTTTTAACATCTTTTGTATTTGTACCTTTCTGCATTAATTTCAGAATTCGATCATTTCCAGATTCCACACCCCAAATTATAATCTTTAATCCAGACCCTGCTAAAGTTTTTAAAGTGATTTCATCCAAATCTTTAGTTGGTCTTAGTTGGCACATCCAAGAAACATTTAATGGTTTTAAGAGATCTGCTAATTGCAGTAATCTCTTTTTTGAAATCATATCATCAATAAAAAAGAATTGTTTCTGTTTTGATTTGACAATAGTTTGTTTAATTTCTTCTAATGGAAATTCATGATATTTATTATTTTGATGGTGAGTACAGAAGGTACATTTACGATAAAAACAAGTACTGGTTGTTTTGATTGGAATTACAGGTTGGGCAAGGAAATAATCTTTCAATGGAAATATGTTGAAGTCTAGTGCTTGGTTACAAATTAATTGATTATGATTGGTTTTTTCTTTGGTTAAGTATTCTAACAACTCAACTTCATTATTGAAATATTCATCAACAGCAAGTTTGATTTTATCATTTACTGCTGGACCACCAACAACAGTTTTGATGTTAAGTTTCTTCAATTCTTTAATTAATGCTAACGAATAAAAAGCCTGACTAGAATAAACGATACTAAAGGCCACTACATCAGCTTTTTTATCTTTGAGTTGTTCAAGAATTTGTTCCGTTAATTTGGAGAGTAATTCTGGATCTTGGTCTTTAACAACTTTCAAATTATTTTCAGAGTAAGTAGTTTTTGTAATCTGATGATATTCTTTAGAAATCTTTTCATATTCTTCTCTTGAATAATTCTTAGTAAAATTTTGAAAGTATTGTTGATACTTAGAAAACTTTAATTGATGAAATTCTAGATTTAAATCTAATAGTTTTGTGTTTATATTTGAATTTTCTTTTAGAAAAGAAGAAAGATTAGCTAGTGAATATGGCGGACTAGCCGGAGTACAAAACGGTGGATAAATTAGTAATATGTTCATAAAGTTCTATTTTGTGCATTACTTTAAAAGATTTTATACAGAAAAGTTTATATATTGGTTGTTATATATACTTATATAAGATGTCCCAAACTACAATTTTGCATAGTCCCACATTAGAATCTGTGTTAATGGTAGAGAAAGCCATACAAAAGCATTCACAAGAATGTGGCAAATATCAGTTGTGGAAAAAATTGCCGAAAAAAATGATGTATCAAACTTTCCAAGTTATTTTAGGATATTTACAGGAATCTGGAAAAATAATTATTGATAAAGATGGTTGTGTTATCTGGACGTTCAATCCTAAAAGAATAAAAAGATTAATTGAAGATGATTTAATTATTAAGTAAAATTAATACTTAAACTTTTTTTCATATTCTTTATGAGAAAACCATTCTAAAATAATTCCTATGATTCTAACCTCATCACTTTCTATAGTATAAATTAGTCTCCAAGCATCAGGAAGATTGTACTTCCATAGATTTGTTAAGCCATATTCCTGAATATAAGATTTTGGCCACAATTTTTTAGGAATTTTTATCCCACAAGTAACATCTTTCTTGATATCATCTAAAGCCCGATCAATAAACTTGTAAAGCTGTTTATCTTCAAACTTTCCTGATTCAAGACTTTCAAACTGCGCTTTTAATTTCTTATCAATAAAAGCAACATTAGTTTCCGTTATCCGCTTTCCACTTGTGCCAGCCTTTATGTTCTCGATCAAAACTGCCATCAGCTAACTTTCGTTTAGGAAATAAAGTTCCGCCAGATTTATGTTGGCCAAAAGCAAGTTTTGCACCACAAGCTTTACACTTCAATTCGTAATAATCATTTCCCTCTACTGTTCTAACAATGAATTGTAAGTTGTCATTATTACATTGGCCGCAGTTAGATTCATCGAAAATCTCTTGAAATTCAGATAATTTCTTAAAAGCATCTTTAGCAGAATCAGATTCAATATCAACGTTTAAGCGTTGGTTTTTAGTTGTATAGTTTATTTTCATGTTAAGAACGATTATTTAACTTGTTTATATATTTTGTCCGCAGTTGACCAGTGGGTCTCTTGAAACGCTGAAACGAGAAAATATTGGAGCAAGAATGTCTTAGGCACTGGACAAATTGATTAAAGTCATACTCTTTTTATTGTATTCTCTCCACAAGCAAAAACTATTTAAACGATAACGTTTCTCTTTTTTTTGAGGTGGAGATGTTTGTTAACTAATAGCTTTGTTCATATACCAGGAATCAATAAAGAAAAAGAAGCAGTAATCTGGCAGAACAATATTCTTAACTGGCAGGAATTCTTAGATAATAGTCACAAATTAAATTTAAAAGATAAAGAACTGGCTCATTCTTTTATAGAAAATTCAATCTCTGCTTGCAATAGTAAAGACTATGGTTTCTTTCTGAGCAATTTGCCTAGTAATGAACATTGGCGAGTATACAAGCAGTTCAACTGCTGTTTTCTAGATATTGAAACTACCGGATTAAGTAAAGATTATTGTGATGTTACGGTAATTGGTTTATATGACGGAAATGAATCAAAGATTTTTATTAACGGGAAAAATCTAGATCAATTCCCAGCAGAGATTGCCAAGTATTCTACAATTATAACTTTCAATGGTAAATGTTTTGATGTTCCTTTTCTGAAATCTAAATTTCCAGAGATTGATTTCAACAAATTTCACATTGATCTTCGTTATGCAATGAAAGAACTGGGGTTTGTTGGTGGTTTGAAAAAGATTGAGAAAGAAGTTGGTATCACTCGGGATGATGATTTACAGGACATTTCTGGTTTTGATGCGATTAGGTTATGGAAACAATATCAACGAGGAGACGAAGAAGCATTGAACTTATTAGTTAAGTATAACATCGCTGATATTGAAAACTTAAAAATTCTAATGGACTTTACTTACGAGAAGCTAAGGAACAAATGTTTCATTTCTAATTTAGAGTAAGATTTATATATTTTATAATTATTGTGATTATATGGATTTAAATTATATCAGAGCGGGAATCTTCTTTATTGGAGGTATTGTTTCAATTGTCTTCTCTAAACAGATATCAAAAATGCAGAAGTATTTTTCTAAGAAACTTAAAGTCAATTATGCTGATGGTGAAAAATCAATGAAGATTATTGGGATTATGTTTTTAATAATATCATTAGGATTGTTTTTGTACGCATATTTGTATTGAAACAGCAAACTTTATATCTATCAATCTAATTTCTAACTAAGATGGATAGAGTTCAAAAGATATTATCGAACAGAGGCTTTTGTTCTAGAAGGAAAGCTGAAGAATTAATCAAAGATGGCAGAGTTAAAGTTAATGGTAGAGTTATCTCTATTGGTGACCAAGCTACAAATAAAGCAGAAATTACTGTAGATAATGAACCGATTGACCGGCCAAGAAGAGTTTATTTAATATTTAACAAACCATTAAAATGTGTAACCGCTTTAACAGATTCTCAATTACCAACAGTAATGGAATATATTGACATTCCAGAGAGAGTTTTTCCTGTTGGCAGATTAGATTACGATACTTCCGGATTACTTCTATTAACTAATGACGGAGATTTCGCTAACAGAGTGATGCATCCTCGGAATGAAGTTAAGAAAACTTATCACGTGATGCTTACTTCCCATATTACAGATGAAGAAATTAGAGAAATTAAAGCTGGGATTGAATTAAGGGACGGAAAAACTTCTCCAGCAAGAATTAAAAAATATGACCGTAAATATCTTGAAATAACTATTCAAGAAGGTAAAAATCAAATTATTAAACGGATGTTTAAGAGATTAGGTTTCCGAGTAAAATCTTTGAAACGGATTTCTATTGGAAGATTAACTTTAGGGAAATTAAAGATGGGTGAGTATCGAGAATTAACTAAGAAAGAATTGGATAAAATCTTTATTAATATAGTTATTCCAAAAGTTAAAAAAAAATAAAGTAAAAAAAATTAATCACTTCTACGAGTCATTTCCCGAGAACGATGTTGACCAGATGGTCGGCTCATGTTTCTTGAACGAGAACCGCCTTGTCCGCCACCATAGCTTCTTCCAGAGTTTCTACCAGAATTACCACCGTAACTTCTTCCGTTAGAACTTCCATTTGAACGTCCACCATAACTTCTTCCTGCATGATGACCATGCTGGTTTCGATGTCCGCGAGGATCTCGGTGACCGCTATAACTTCTTCTGGAACCGCCAGATCTATCTTCTCGAATCCGAGCTTCAAATCTTAACTTAGGAAATTCAGGAGCTTCGATTTCGTTAATTTCTAAATCGAACCTATCAAAAATATGATTGAAAACATCATAATCTCGTTCACTCAAAAGAGTGATTGCTTTTCCCTGTTCTCCAGCACGAGCAGTTCTACCAATTCGGTGAACATACTCTTGTGGGTCTCTGGATAAGTCGTAATTAAAAACGTGAGTTACGCCTTTAATATCTAATCCACGAGCTGCAACAGCAGAAGCAACAAGAACATTCAGTTTATCATTATTGAACCTATCAATTGCATTTAATCTTTTGTTCTGACTCATCTTACCATGAATCATTTCTGCTTTAATTCCGTTAGCTCTCAAATTAGGAGTTAACATCTCTACCGTTGAACGAGATGAACAGAAAATCATTACTCGATCAGTTGCTTCAGTTTTTAACAAATGAACAAGTAAAGAAAACTTTTGGTTATGTGGAACATTGTAATAATGTTGTTCCAAGAATTCTTGTTTAACATGTTTATCAGCTTCTGCTACAACAGGATTATTCATGTGAGCATTTTTAATATGTTCCACTTCACTAGAGATTGTTGCACCGAACAATAAAATTTGTCTTTCATTTGGAGTTTGGGATAAGATTCTTTCGATATCTTCAATAAAACCCATTTCTACCATCTTATCTGCTTCATCTAAAACAAAACAGTTTACATCTGGGAATTTAATATTTCCTCTTTGTAAATGGTCTAATAATCTTCCAGGTGTAGATACAACAATATCTGCTTTTCTCATGTCTCTAACTTGTGGATCTAATGATACTCCACCATAAACAGTAGCAATATTACATCTTTTATACTTAGAAAATTTCTTTAATTCATTAGCAATTTGTACTGCTAATTCTCTAACTGGTGATAAGATTACAACTTGCAATCCTTTACCAGGTTTAACTTTCTCAATTACTGGAACTCCAAAAGCAACAGTTTTACCTGAGCCAGTATAAGACATTCCAATAACATCTTTATTTTGTAATATCAAAGGGATTGCCATTTCTTGAATCTTTGTAGGATTAACAATTCCTTGTTCTTCTAATGCTTTACTAATTTCTTTACTTATGTTTACGTTTTCAAATAACATTTTTATTTACTTCCTTGAACAAACTTTTCAATACTAAACTTTAGTTTAAATAAATCTTGAAACAGAATAAGTATAAATTTAATAATTAAAACTCACTGTCTCCGCCTATTCAATATTACTATTTATTTAGTCGGGGGGTTTATAAATGTTTCTGAAATTAATGGAGTTATATTCACTTACTGATGATTACATAATTAATTATCCTCCTTTACAATAATCTTTATATAATCTCAAGCACTAACTAATTCTTATGGCAGAACTTAATATGAAACCACTTGAAGACAGAATTGCTCCGCATTTAGAAGAAGGACAAATAGCACCTACTGTTAGTATTGTCAATCAAATTTTAAAAGAATCAATAGATAACAATGCTAGAACATTTACTTTCACTGACGCAGGAGAGAAAGGAGTACAAGTAAATGTCACTTATCAAAATGAAGATTCTAAGACAACATATTTACCATCAAGATTTAAAAGTGCAGTTGTATCAAGAATTAGAATGATGTGTGGTTTAGATTTCACACAAGAAGTTGAAGAATCAGAAATGAAGATTGAAGTCTTTTTTCAAAGAAACAAATATAATTTATTGAAACATAGGTATCATAGAGATGCCAATTATAACGTTTCTTTTACAGCTGAAAGCGGATTGCCATTACGTGTTGAATTAAATAAATTAGATTTATATCGACAAGATTTAATGGAAAATGTTTTAGATGAAACAGAAATTAAATTATATCATAGAGCTCAGGAAAAAATCGAAGCAATTCTTGCAGATAAGATGAAAGACCATCTTTCAGATTATAATTTATTTATTCTAGGTTTGCCTATAGATAAAATGAAAGCTACAGAAGTTCATGTTAAAACTTTATATGAAAAATAACCTATCCAAAATAATCGGCTTTAACTTCTTTAATCTCTTTCGCTCTAGCAGCAGAGAAGTAATCAGCTAGTTTCTCATAAGCTTCTTCAACTTCTTTATCCACAGAAGCTTTAACAACGTCCAAAGCTTGAACGAAATGTTCCATCTTAACTTCTTTAGATTGTAAATTTTCACGCAGAGCAATCATTGCTGCTTCTCGACAAACCCCTTCGATATCTGCACCAACGTAACCTTCTGTCTTTTCAGCTAGTTCCGTGATATTTAATCCATTAGCTAAAGGCATTTTCTCAACATAGATCTCGAAGATCTTTTTCCTACCCTCAATACCAGGAACTGGTGTGAAAATAATCCGGTCGAATCTTCCCTGTCTTAACAGAGCGGGATCTAACCGATCAGGACGATTAGTAGCGCCAATAATAACAACATCATTCAGACTTTCCAAGCCGTCCATTTCTGTAAGCATTTGGTTAACCATTTTTTCACCAACTCTACTTCCAGAATCGGAAGCTTCTGCTCTTCTTGGAACCAAAGCATCAATCTCGTCAAAGAATAAAATTGTGGGAGATGTTTGTCTTGCTTTCCTAAATATTTCTCGGACAGCTTTTTCAGATTCGCCAACCCATTTGCTAAGTAGAGAAGGGCCATTAACAAGAATAAAATTTGATTCTGCTTCTTTAGCTACAGCTTTAGCCAACATAGTTTTACCAGTTCCGGGAGGGCCATACAATAAAATTCCTCTTGGTGGTCTAATACCCATATTCTTAAACACTTCTGGAGTTTTCAAAGGCCATTCAACAGCTTCTTTCAATTTATCTTTAACATCTTCTAAACCGCCAACATCTTCCCAATTAACGTCAGGTGTTTCTACTAGAACTTCTCTCATAGCAGATGGTCGAACAATTTTCAAAGATTCAATAAAATCTTTTTGAGTGATCATTAATTTTTTCAAAATTTCTTCAGGGATAACATCGCCCTCTTCAATTCCTTCTTTCTTCAAATCTGGAAGTATTCTTCGCAGAACAATCATTGCCGCTTCTTTTGCCAGAGCGTTTAAGTCTGCACCAACAAAACCGTGCGTGACTTTAGCAATCTCTGTTAGGTTTCTTTCAATGCCTTTTTTTCTAGCATTATCAATGATCCAATTAACTAAATTAAAACGTACTAATTGTTTATAATAATCACTTGCTTTATTCTCAAATAATTGATATTGGGGATCAGTAATATTATGTTTCCCTTTTAAATCATCAATTTGTTTTAGTTCTTCAGCTAAATTATTAAGTTTTATTTTTGATTTTCCTAGTTCTTCTTTAAGAATTTTAATTTCATTAATTTCTTCTTTTATAATTAACAACTCTTTATTTAGAGAATTGATTTTTTGATCATATTGTAAAATTTGATTAGAAATTTTTTCTTTTTCTTCTTTCTTTTCTTTGATTTTTCCGTTCAAGCCTTTAATATTTTCAATGAGAGCATAAACTAAACTTTGATCTGCTTTATCTTTTCTTTCTTCAAGTTCTTTTAATTCGCTTTCAAGTCCTTTTAGTTCTTCTTCTGTTTTAATTTTATTTTTATTAAAAAGAGTGATTTTCTCTTTTTGAAAAGAAATTTTTTCTTGTTTCTCTTTAGAGACTTTATCTAAATTAGTAACTCTGTTCTTTATACTATCAGGAATTTCTTTTAATAATATATCACCATACAAAGACCCTTGAATAGGCATATTCCTCGTATGAATTTTAAGAACTTCTAATCTTCCTTCTTTTCCAGGGACACCAATTTCTATTTCCCTATCAAACCTGCCCGGTCTTCTTAAAGCAGGATCAATAACGTTAGGCATATTTGTAGCAGCAATAACTACCACTTTACCTCGAGACTTTAAACCGTCCATCAAACCAAGTAATTGTGCAACAACACGTTTTTCAACTTCACCTTTAGTTTCTTCTCTCTTAGTAGCGATAGCATCAATTTCGTCCAAGAAAATAATTGCCGGAGCGTTTTGTTCAGCTTCATCAAATTTCTTTCTTAAATTCGCTTCTGACTCTCCGTAAAATTTACTCATTACTTCTGGACCATTAATTAGAATAAAATGTGATTGTGTTTCTGAAGCAACAGCTTTTGCCAGCAGAGTTTTCCCTGTACCAGGAGGGCCATGTAACAAAACACCTTTCGGCGGTTCTATCCCTAACCGTTCAAATATTTCCGGATGTTTAAGAGGTAGTTCAATCATTTCACGAACTTTTTTAATTTCATCTCCCAAACCACCAATGTCTTCATAATTAACACCTAAAGAAATACTTTCTTCTTCTTTCAATTCTACTGCTTGAGGATTAAATTGAACTTCAGTTTCTTGATTAACAACAACAATTTCTTTTTTAGGGTCAAGGTCAACAACCACAAACTTGATATCGCCAAAACCGAAACCGCCAAGTTGCGCTTCCATAGCAGAAAAGATATCGCCAACATTTCTTCCCTGAACGTCTACTCTTCTTCTTGTTTTTCCTAATGATAGAAGATCGCCCTTAACATAAGCTTTACCCATTAAACTTCTTTTAAATAATTGTGGAGATGCTCTGACCATGACTCCTTTTTGAACAGGAGCAATAGTAATTTTCTTTGCTGGTTTAACTACAGCTTTTTTAATAGAAACAAGTTCGCCAATAGATGATTTTGAATTTCTTCTGATGTTACCATCAACACGAATAATATTTAAGCCAATATCGCCAGGGTAAGCCCGATCAACTATTGCGGCGGTAGTTCTTTCACCTTTAATCTCGATTACATCGCCAGCATTAACATCTAACTGTTTCATAAAAGCAGAATCTAATCTAGCTATGCCTTTATTAACATCATCCTGCACAGCTTCCATAACTTTAAGTTTAAGTTCTTGATCTGACATAATTATTCACCCTCAACTACGATTTTCAGAGAATTGTTAATATATAAAGTTTATGGTAGAAGATAATAATTCAATAAATATAACCAAAACAAGGACCCAATAACTTTAATCTTTCTCTATCATTTGTGTTAACTTCTTTTAACATTTCTGAGGTTATATCTGGACCAGATTCATCGAATTTAGCAAGAATAGGAAATTGTTCAAGCAATTTTTCTTTTTGTCTGTTCCGAAGATGTTCACTTCGAAACTGATAATTTGGATCTTGTTCTTGTTTATGACTAATAAAAACACCACAATACATTTCTGCTCCTGCTAAACCAGCATCATCTTCAGTTAGGTAAACATAAACATCTGCTAAATCCTGAAAATGAACTCCTTTAAAACTTCTTAAACAAGTATGGCCATGATAAGGAATCTTTTCATCAACAATACGATGAGTCCCATTTCCAATTTCACTCCGCATAGTACTTCCTGTTGCTTTCTCTGGCGAATGTAATTTTGTGATTACTTCACCATAAAAATTATTCAAATCATCAAAATTTAATTCATTATCTGAGCTTTTATACATATCAACAGATGCCCCAAATAAAATTCCTGTTAAAGTCTTTGGCTTTGGTTCTTCTTTCTTTGCAAATAATCCCATATTTCATCATTTATAAGAATCAGTTTTTAATGATATGTATTCTTAAGAATAGAAATAGAAAAAAAATAAAAGATTATTCCTTTTTAGGTTCTTCTGCAGGATCTTCTTCAACTTTCTGTGCAGAACCAGATTGTACTTTAGGTAATGGTAACGGACTTGGTAAAGAAACTTCTTCACTAATCTTGATTGCTTGAATATTGCCTTTATGCAAAGCAGCATTAACAATCTGTTCCATGATATCCATAGGAATTTTTTTGTCTTTGTCCCAAGTTTCTTTAATTTCATTAATCTTAGCTTCGTCTTCAACAAAAAGAACTTGTCCCTCAACATCAATCTTACCTAAGTTAGGTTCATAATTACAATTAAAAGAAAATGTAAATTTCAAACCTTTCTTTCCTTCTACAGCAAAACTCATTTCTTCAACATTCTTTACAGAAACATTATTATTAATCTTAATCTGACCGCCTTTAGCATCCAAATCACGTTCTGCATGTACTTTATGTAAATTTATTTTCACTATTGTCATCTTTAAACCTCCAGTTTTAAGATCCCAGAAATTGTTTACAATTTCAGAGGATTTTTAACCACTTTTTTAAGTTTTTAAATATCAGTTAAGTTTGTTCTTTATAAATTTTATTGGTGTTAAGAACGATATTTCTCTAAAAAATCTGTTATTGAATCTTTAGTCTGCGAATAAGCAACTTTAGATTTATATAATAATTCATATTTTTGAAGCAAACGGTAAGTAGCAAAGCCAAACCCAGTAATTGCTAAAGGGGCAACAAATGAACCCAATACAGTAGGAGTAAATTCAGCAATTATATCTGTGAGTTCCAGTTGAGTCATTTCTTGGAAAAGTTTTCAGACGTTTTATAAATTTTCCGTTTCCTGAAATGCTCCCGCCACGAGTAAGGGGAAAGCGATACTAGCATCACAATGAACTTTTACTCTCAAAGCGTTTGTTTTTACTTTAGCCCAAGTAATTGCCTCTTCATGGTTTCCACCAGAATCAGAAGCATCGAAAGAGTTAGCAGTAGAAATACAAATAGCATAATCAAACCCTTCTTTGAAAATGTTCGCATTTAAAATATAATGTTTAGATGTTCCTCCTCCTAAAACAATAGCGGCAGTTTTTTCTTGTTGTAATGTATAATCAATAATCTTCTTATGATCTTCAACAACATCAATTTGAAATTCTGGATGAGATTGTTTAAAGAAATAAGCAATATCACCAATAGTACCATCAATGATTCCAGGACAGAACACAGGAATATTATTTTTGTATGCCCAATACAAATAAGATTTAGTTTCATCATACTCTTTCTTTTCTCCGATAAGTTTGCCTATGGCTCTAGCAATCTTTGTAGGGGTGATTGGTTTTTCTTCTTTTAATAATATTTCAAACACTTCTTTAATGAAAAATTCAAAGTAAGTGTAATGTTCATTTGTGGTATAAATGTTACCAATTCTGTTTACGCCTGCTTCAAAAAGATTTGAACCAGGAGCATCAAAATTACCAACACGGAAAGGAGTATGTGCTTTAATTGCATCTTCTTCTACACCGCCAGCAGAAGTACAAAGTATTGCCACTTTCTGATGTTGAGTTAAGTAAGCAATAATTTCTCTCATTCCTGAAGAAATCATGTTTGATGTGAATGACAAATAAATTGGAACATTTTCACGAATCATAGTTTTTGTGATTTCTACTGCGGTCCCTAAATTTGCCGCTTGAATTCCTGATGTTGAAAATGATTTAATAAATTCTTGAAAGTCAAACTCTTGATTAAAATCGTACCCTTTAATCTGAGGTAACTTACTTAAGTCCACTGATTTTTTTACTTGAAAATATAATTTTTTATCCATTTTTATCCTCCTAAACACACACAAAACTAAATTGTAATAATAATTAATTAAATTGAAAAGAAATAGTACTTAACTTCCTGATTTTCTTACTGAATCCATTATATACTTGAGAATATAGGTTATTTATAAATTTATCCGGAATAAATAGAATTTTACACTTATTTCTTAAATTCAACATAATCTCAATCAACTTTAAAAAACAGCTCACTTTCTTTACTAAAATGGAATATGATATCATCTTCATTATGGGAGAAGTGTACTTTGACCACCCTTTATGCGGGGTCGCGATACTGAAAAGGCTCTTAGAAAAATATGGCTACACTGTTGGAGTTATTGAAAAACCAACTAAAGAAGTGGATATCAAAAAGTTAGGTAAACCAAAGTTATTCTTTGGAATAACTTCTGGTGCGATAGATTCTATGGTAAGAAATTATACTCCATTGAAAAAAAACCGTGAAGAAGATGAACATTCAGATTATGATGAACACGTTCCAGATCGAGCAGTAACTGTTTATTCTAATTGGATTAGAAAAAACTTCAAAGATTCAATAATGGTTCTCGGTGGAACTGAAGCTTCTTTAAGAAGATTTGTACATTATGACTATTGGCAGAACAGGTTAAGGAAATCTATCTTGCTAGACAGCAGAGCAGACATTTTAGTTTATGGTAGTGGAGAAAAGCAGGTCTTAGAAATTGCTCAGAGAGTTAAAGATAACCGCAATTTAGAGATGATAGAAGGGACTTGTTTAATTAGTAAAGAACTTCCAGATAATTTTAAAGAACTTCCTTCAGAGGAAGAAGTTATTGAAAATAAAGAAAAGTTTTGTGATATGCAATTAATGATTAACAATTATACTAACGTTGCTCAAAAAACAGGTCAACGTTATATTTTACAATATAAATCTCCACAATATACTACTGAAAATTTAGATGAATATTATGAACTTGATTTTACTAGAGAAATTCCTAGTGATTCAAAACATTTACGTGGGTTTGAATTTAGTGTAGTGACACATCGTGGTTGTGTTGGAAATTGTAATTTCTGTGCATTAAGATTAATTCAAGGAAATAAAATTATTTCTCGTTCAGAAAAATCTATCTTGAAAGAAATTAAAAGTTTTCCTAACAAAATTTATTTTAGAGGTAACGTTGACGATTTAGGTGGTCCTTCTGCAAACATGTATGGGATGGATTGTTCGTTAAGAGAAAGTTGTCGGAAAGATTGTCTTAATTGTGAAAAATTAGACAAAAGTCATTCAAAATTGTTAGAATTGTTAAAAAAAGTTAGAAATCTTTCTGGTATCAACAAGGTTTACATTAGAAGTGGAATCCGTTATGATTTAGCTCCTAAAAAATACATTAAAGAAATTGCTGAAAACCACATTTATGACACTTTAAAAATTGCTCCAGAACATGTTGACAAAAAAGTGTTACATTTAATGAACAAAGATTATGGCGACTTTACAGAATTTTTAAATTTCTTTAATAGTTTAAATTCTGGGAAAGAGTTATCTTACTATTTTATTACAGCTCATCCTGGAAGTTCTATGAAAGAAGCTGAAGAACTTGCTTTAGAAATTAGAGATCTTAGAAATGTTAGTGTACAAGTTTTTACTCCAACACCAATGACAATGTCAACGTGCATGTATCATACTGGATTGGATCCTGAAACTAAAAAGAAAATTTATGTACCTTATTCTTATCGTGAAAAGAAAGAACAGAAACGCGTTTTAATGTAAACCAGATTATTTTTATTCATTGCTAACACAAATTCTATTTCTGGAACATAACTTACCACAACCAAAGTTTTTAACAAAATACTTTTCATCATAAAATCTTCCTGTAACTTCTTTCATCAAATAAGCGTCTTTATAATCAACAACCGCTTCAACTTGTGCAGGGGTAAGTTCAAAATCAGAAAATAATTGATTACAAAATTTAACCTCTCTTTGTTGTCTTCTTCTAAATTCAGCTGTTTCTTTATGCAATCGAGCATCGTATTTCTTAACAATGCCATCAAAAAGTTTTAACGGATGAGCTTCTTGGTCATCCCAATCAGAAATCTTTTTCATTTTCCGAGATTGATTTTCATATTTATGATAAAAAACTTGAATATAAGGTTCAATATCTTTAATGTCTTTATCTAAAGAATCATGACAAATAGACAAAAAAGCGTCATAAGTTGCTTTCAAACATTTCCGGAAAAGTTTTTCAGTAGCGTTTTTTCTTCTGGTTAAAATTAAATCCGTCGTTGTAACTTGACCAGTTTCAACCAGATAACTTTTAACGTTATTAAGAATAAACAAATTCTTGAATGCTTGATAAATTTGGTCTTTTTCATTAAATGCAGATAAAGATTGAATATTATGCATCCGATCAGCAAGTTTTACCCTAATTGCTCTTTCCTGAATTGTTTGATTATCACAAGAAAACATCTCTCCAAGAGAACGATAATAATTATGTCTTTTATGCCTAGTAAGAAGTTCAGTAGTTTGGATTAAAGAACGAGAATAAGTTGAGGGAAGTTCTAACGATTGACATTTATCAGACAACAAATCTTCAAGTTCAGTAGTTAAATCTAATTCTAATTGAGCAACATTATCAATTTGAGAAGAAGCGATTACAGCATCAATTTTATCTTCTAAACGGTCATGGATCAAACCAGCAGCAACATCGAGAAAGTCTGCTTTTGCTCGTTGTAAATAAGTAGCAACATTAACTGGATGAGTTAAATGGGGTTGGCCATCTTTCCTGTCTGGAAAATTTTCAACTTTAACCAAATCATGTAAAAACACTAGCAATTTATTTTTTTGTTTACTATAGTTCAGCAAATGATTTATTGTAACCTCGCTGGAGGGTTTCCATAGTTCTATTTCTTTAAACACCTTTTTTGGAGAAGTCATCATTTTGTACTTTTATTTTAGAAGTAAAGCATATTTAATTAGTTTTCTATTCAAAAAGGTATTTAGCAAGAATTAAAGATAATATTAGTCAATTGGGAAACCGGATCTTTTTTGGTACAACTTATCATCCAAAGAATCACATGGTTTAATTTGATGTGCTAAAGAGGTGTAAAGACCATCAGAAGTTTTTCTAGCAGTAATATAAACACAATCACCACTTTCAACACCATTATTGTCCAATAATTTAAGAGTAATTATGTCCTCAATAGAAACTTCTGGTAGAGAAAAGCTATACTTATTTGGACCATTTACTTCTTCAAGAGTTACTGATTCTGCATCATAAACAGGAGAATTAGAATTATCATAACCAAATACTTTTGGTCCTACGGCCAATGCAAAACCGCCTGCAGTTAAAAAAGGCAAGACATTTTTACCCAACCAGATACTTTTGTCTGCTAAATAGTGCCAGAATTTAGATTCATTATTATTCACTAAAGTGCTAGATTTATCTCTTTCCATATTCTTAATTAAAATAAACAACTATAAAAAGTTTATTGTTATCTAATTATTATCTCAAGAAAATTAATTCTCAAACAAATATTCTGCTGCACTAGGAATCCCATTATAAGTATCTTGAAGCCAAGTTTTAAACGCATCTTTATTCTCTTCAGGTCTGCTTTGTGGAAAGATTCCTAAATGCGCATCGCAAACACTACGAGTAAACTTAGAATGAATTGTAGAAACGATTCCTACTCTTAACGGTTCTCTACTAACAATTTCTTCACAAGTGATACCTTTATCGCTCGGTCCTTTAGATTCATAGATTAGCCCATAACCTATTAAAAGAATATCTAATCTTTCTCCAGTTTTAACGTCAAATTTCATTGGAGAAACGATTTC
>JABHRR010000073.1 GCA_018670095.1 Candidatus Woesearchaeota archaeon | reverse complement strand
ATGGATTAATGGTATTAATGAAAGAATATCTACAAGTTTTAGAAAAAGAACACCATAACTTAGTCCATAACGATTATGCTAAATTTTCTGCTAATTTTAAAGAAGAGAAAAAAATCTCTGTAAAAGCTGAATCTACATTAGGACTGTTAAAAATTAAAGTTGCAGAACTAGAAGCACTTAAGAAAAATAATAAGTTAACTATAAGCCATGGTAAGGGAGCAATTTATGGTGCTGAATCTTTAGTTTTAGCGGCAGGAATGAGTGGCCAAGCCGGTTATATCGAAGAAGATACTTTGAAGAGCATGGTTCAAATTGGCATAGGTTTAGTAATTATAATATTACTATGGAAACTGTTATGGGGATTATTTATATTCGTAGCAGTAGTTGCGGCTATTGGAGCGGGAATTGGCTTTATGAATAAAAAATAACAAATCTCTTTAAAATATGTTTAAATAAGCTTAAAATTCCGAAAGCTAACAAAGGCAAAGCTTTTGGAAGCTCTCACTAAAAACTTTGTTTTTAGCGAAACCTTTTTAACTAACAATAGAATAATAAGCTTAGAGGGCGTGATTAATTACGTTCAAAATTTATAAAAATCAAACAGTGAGGTGTTTAAAAAATGGAAGCATATTGTGTTAAATGTAAAGCAAAACAAGAAATGAAAGAAGGTAAAGAAGTTGCTATGAAAGGCAAAGGTGGTACTCAGAGAAGAGCTATGAAAGGAACTTGCCCTAAATGTGGAACAACTATGTTCAGAATTTTACCTAAGAAAGTAGATTAATTTCTTTCTTTCTTTTTTTATTTTTTATATTAATTTTTAAGAACTATTCCTTCTTCAATTCATATCCATCCTTACTATCGCCAACAACATAACCGAACTTAGCAATCTTCTCTCTTAAATCGTCAGCTTTCTTCCAATCTTTATCCAACCGAGCAGACAACCTTTCCTCAGCTAACTTAACAACTGCTTTAGGAATCTTATCAACTTTCAAATCTTTCAATCCTAATCCCAAAACTTGATCAAACTCAAGCAAAGTAAAATATTTCTCTCCAGCAGATAACTTCTCATCTTTAAGTACTTCCCACATTGTGGCCAAAGCTTGAGGAGTATTCAAATCATCATTAACTTCTTTAGTAAACCGAACTAAATATTTCTTGTTAACTTTTACTTTCCGTTCAGTTTTAATTTCTAAAACCTTATCAGTTAATTTCTTAAAACCATTTCTTGCTCCATCTAACGCTTCAAAACTAAACATTAATGGTTTTCTATAATGTGTCCCTAAACAAAAATAGCGAAAATCAAGAGGATTATAGCCTTTCTCTTCCAAAACACTTAAAGTCAAAAAATTCTCACCAGACTTAGCCATCTTTTCCCCTTTTCCTAAAACAAGAAACTCGTTATGCAGCCAATATTTAACCCAAGGCTTCTTTCCAGTAAATGCTTCCGATTGTGCAATCTCATTAGTATGATGAACAGGAATATGATCAATCCCACCACAATGAACATCAAACTGTTCTCCTAAATATTTCATTGACATCGCTGAACATTCTAAATGCCAACCCGGATAACCTTCACCCCAAGGAGATTTCCATTTCATTCCTTGATCCTGAAATTTAGATTTAGTAAACCAAAGAACAAAATCATGCGGATTATTTTTATTCAAATCTTTTTCAACCCGAGCTTGACCCTCAGCTTCTAAATCAAGCCGAACTAACTTTCCGTAATCTTTCAACTTAGAAGCGTCAAAGTAAACATTTCCGCCTGCAGTATAAGTGAAACCTTTCTTTTCTAATACTTTAACAAAAGCAATTTGTTCTTTAATATGATCAGTAGCTTTAGGTAAGTATCTTGGAAAAAGAAAATTAAGTTTTTTCATATCATTTTTGAACGCCTCAGTATAAAAAGCAGCCACTTCCCAAACAGTTTTCTTTTCCCGTTTAGCGCCCTTCAACATTTTATCTTCGCCTTCATCTGCATCAGAAGTTAAATGACCAACATCAGTAATGTTCATCACGTGTTTAACTTTAAAATCGTTAAATAAGAAAACTCTTTTTACAAAGTCGTAAAAAAGAAAACCACGTAAATTTCCGATGTGTGCAAAATTGTAAACCGTCGGCCCACAAGTGTACAAACCAACTTCTGTTTTCTTAATAGGTTTGAACAATTCTTTTTTCCTGCTTAAAGTATTGTAAAGTTTAAGAGCCATTTCTATTCTCCTTTAAATAAATCAGTACTTAAATACTTTTCTCCTCTGTCTGGAAAAATCACCACAATCACTCCCTGATCAATTTTCTTAGCCACTTCTAACGCAGCATACATCGCGGCCCCACTACTCATTCCAATAAAAATCCCTTCTTTCTTAACAATTTCTCTGGCCATTTCAAAAGATTTTTCAGTTTCAACCATTATTGTTTGATCAATTTTTAGAGGATTATAGATTGCTGGGACTATTGCTTCTCCCATATTCTTTAATCCCTGAATGTAATGTCCTTTTACCGGATGAGCGCTAACAATTTTCACATTTGGATTATTTTCTTTTAATCCCGCTCCCACCCCCATTATTGTCCCTGAAGTACCTAATGAAGAAATGAAATAATCTACTTTTCCATTTGTTTGTTTCCAAATTTCTTCAGCTGTAGTTTTATGATGAGCAATAATATTATACTTATTTGAGAATTGGTCCGGCATAAAATAATTATCCGGAAATTTCTTTACTAATTCTCTTGCTTTCTGAATTGCACCATCAGTTCCCAGTTTAGGATCAGTTAATGTTATTTTAGCACCAAAAGCCTGAATCATTTTCCGCCTTTCAATTGATACTGCTTCACTCATCACAATTTCAACATTATAACCTTTCACTATTCCAATCATCGCTAAACCAATTCCAGTATTACCTGAAGTTGGTTCAATGATTGTTTTTCCTTTTACCAACTTACCTTCCGCTTCTGCTTGTTCAATCATCTTTAAAGCAATACGGTCTTTGATACTACCCGTAGGATTAAAACCTTCTAATTTTGCATAAATTTGTACTCTTTCATTATCATTTAACTGATTAATTTTAACTAATGGAGTATTTCCGATTGTTTGTAATATATTTTCATACATTTTATTTCACCTGTAATTTTATATTTAAAAACCCAGAAGAATCGAACGGGCAGCGAAAAAAAACAATTTTAATGAATAAAGTATTAACTAAAAGAATTAACAACAACAACAGGATTTAATTTTAATTGCCATAATTTAATGATAAGAACAAGAATTATTTAAACATTTCTATTAAAAAAACAAAAAAACAGTTCAAATAAGAACATTGTCCAAAACAAATAAAAATATAAGTATACTAATTATCCTTAAGAAAAGGTGATAAATATGTCTGCAGAATATGCTCATTTTGTTTTAGGTGCCATGCAATTTGGTTTAATAGAAAAAGAAGATTATGGATTGATAAAACCAGGAAAAGAAAATACCCAATTAAGTTCATTCTATCAAGATAATAAATCTAGTATTGATCAAGTTGCAGAACAAGCAAAAGAAGAATTATACTTAAGAAGTCCAGATAATGGAAATTATCATTTTGTAGAACAGTTTGTTGCTGATTTTCCAACAAATCTTAAAGCAGCATTAATTCGTAGTTATGCCCATTTACCAGTCCATTTAGATGGTCTAAGCGGAGCATTAGCTTTCTATACAGATGTATATCAACAACATAAAGAAGCAATGGAAGAAATAAGAGATATGACTTTTGAAGAATTATTACCTGAAAAAAAAGAAAATTAAAAATAATTAAAAGATCATTCTAATTTAACAGCGGTTCCGTAAGCTAATACTTCTGCAGCTTGTGGCATAACACTAGAAGTTGTAAATCTAACCATTAAAATTGCATCTGCACCTAACTTCTCTGCATCTGCAATCATCCGGCTAATAGCTTCTTCTCTTGCCCTAGAAATCATTTCTGTGTAAGATTTAATTTCTCCACCAACAATTGTTTTCAAGCCCGCCATAATATCTCGGCCAACATGTCTTGATTGGATTGTATTTCCTCGTACTACCCCTAAAATCTCTTTAACTTTTCTTTCTGGTATATTTTCAGTTGTCGCAATAATCATATTTACCTCACCTAAATCTCAAGAACGTCTGCTTTATTTAAACTTTCTTGCATAATTTTATTTAATTCTAATTGATCTAATTCTCTCTTAATCTTATCCGAATTAGTTTTCGTAGCTGGATTTTTCGGACCTAATAAACAACATATCTCTGGCCCGGAAGAAACATCATAAGTACCAATCTTCTTAGCCAAATCAATAATTTCCTGTTTGTCAAAAGTCAATACTGGCCGAAATATTTCTAATGATAAATTTTTAGTAATAACTTTCAAATTGCTAAGTGTCTGACTGGAAACTTGGGCTAAATTCTCACCTGTAATCAAATATTTCGCTTTTTCTTTCTCAGCAATCAATTCTGCAGTCTTAAACATTAAAATCTTCGAAAGAATAAAATAATCACGATGATCACATTTGGTAGTTAAATCTTTCAACACTTCTGCAAAAGGAATCAGATAAACTTTTTTCAACTTAAGAATTTTAGCTAATTCCTTAACTTTATCTAACTCTTCTTCTCCAGTTAACGGCATCTGATGAAAATGGACCGCAATGATCTCTAATCGCTTCTGCATTAAATGAATTGCTACCGGACTATCAATTCCTCCAGATAATAAAGCTATACCTCTTTCCATAAAGATAAGATTATCCATTATTTTATAAGATTTATTGTTTCTGAGAAGTAAACAAACACATTCGAAACTGATAAACTTTAAATAGAATGAGATATTCTTAAAACTAATTAAATTAAGTTAAATTAAAAAAGGTGATAATAATGGTAACGGAATTAACAAAAAAAGATATTAAAGAAATAGAAGAAACAGAAAAAGAAGAACTAAAAGAAGAAAAGTTCTTAATAAGAGAAGATTACGATATCAACAAATTAATTAATCTTATTAAAAATGGAAATAAAAATAAAAGCAAAATAAAAAGAATTCTACGTGTTATGGGAAGATTTGAAAGTCGTTTAGAAAGAAATCATCTTAAAATAAAAGAAGCATTTAAAGATCAAAAACTTAAATTAAGTAAAACAGAAAGGTTGAAAATAGAAAGTATTTTTGCACAAATAAGCGTCTTTGATGCAGATACTATTGCAAAAATTTCTAAAATCTCAGGAAATTTCAAAAAATTATTAGATAACGAAGAATGGGATAAGCTCCTAAAAGAAGCAAACAAAGAAAAAGAAGAATTAGAAGCATGGTTATTTTTAGATAAAGAACTAATTAAACTAGAACAAGAAATAATTACTAAATGGGAATTAGAGCAAGATGAAGGGAAAAAATTAGAGTTAATCGCATCAGCATCAGCATTTCTGCATGGCGAAGGTGCCGTCATTCGTGTTGGAATGCACAATATAACCCTTATTGCTCACGACTTAAGTGAAAAAATAAAATCTGGAAAAATTAAAGGGAAGTCAAAAGAAAAGGTTATTCGAGATTATATGAAAACAACCCCTAAATGTAAATGGAAACTAGTAGCACACACACACAAAAATATAAAAATAGAATTATGGACAGAAAAAAAATCAGACGTGCATTTTGATTTGAATAATCCTAAAGGGATAGGTGTGGTTGAAGAAACTGCTTCCACTCTGAGAGGGTTAATGATTGTTAAAGAAAATGGAGACGTTGAATTTGAACCAACATTATGGCACTCAATGTTACATCTTTGTCCATCAATACAATATGGGTTATCTTTCAATGAATTTAAAAGAGCAGGATTAAGTAAACCAATAACGCTTTCATCTTCAGGTAGTTCCCAACCCAAGTATGGAAAATATAGTCAGCAAATTTCTCCAACAGAAGGTGGACATTTAGGAAATGTTCCTTTAAGCCAAAGAAATAAACAAAGCATAGCAACGCAAAGAAATTTCAGGTAATTTATTTATTTCTTTTCTTTTTTCTTTTAGAAACTAACAAAACCTGAAAAATGTTTTGGAAGTCCTGAAAAGAGATAATGTTTTAGAAACATTTATTAACTTTTTTTTTATCTTATCTTATATGAAAAAAATACCCTTACTTATTTTCTTAATTACTTTTATACTATCAACCCCATTAGCTTTAGCAGAAGAAAATAACCTTTACCTCTACGATTCTTTAGAATTATACTTGAATGTAAACGGAGAATTTGATTTGAAAAAAGAGGGCAACTCCCCTTCTCTAAAAGATGTAACTGCTCAACTGTTATTGTTTCCTCAAGAAAGTTACCGACAAAAATTGTTAAATATTGATACTGAAGGACAAACTAAAGAAGACCAAGTTAATTTTGTCTGGAACGACCAAAAAATTGAAGAAAAAGAATTTGGTTATTCAGCAACAATTAAAACAAACAATCAAAGAACAGAAGTAAAAACAAAAATCCCATTTCCATTAAAAGGTATCGATGATTATAAAGAATATCTTTTACCCACAATAACCATTGATTCAGACAATCAAAAAATCATCCAGAAAGCTACAGAACTAGTTGAAGGTGAAGATGATGCATTCAAAGTAGCGTTTAAGTTAGCAAGTTGGGTAGAAGAAAATGTGGTCTATGACTTAACTACTTTAAATGCAGAAACTTCTCAAAAAGCATCTTGGGTATTAGACAATAAAAATGGAGTTTGTGATGAAATGACTTCTTTATTTATTGCGATGAGTAGAGCAGTAGGTATTCCTGCCAGATTCGTTTCTGGAATTTCTTATACAACCTCTGAACTATTCAACGAAAATTGGCAACCGCACGGTTGGGCAGAAGTATATTTCCCAGAAATTGGTTGGGTAGATTTCGATATTACTTTTGGTGAGTATGGATATATTGACGTAACCCATATTAAATTAAGAGATGGTTTTGATCCTGCTGAAGCAGCAACAAAATATGAATGGTTAGCTAACGATGTAAGTTTAGAAGCAAAAGAACTTGGTTTTGCTGTCAATCTTAAGAAGCAAGGTAATCATGAAAAAGAAATGATTCTTTTAGAACAAGAAATACTTGCCAAAGAAGTAGATTTTGGAAGTTATAATTTAATTAAAGGCATTATGAAAAATTCTGCTAATTATTATGCCGCAACAACTTTACAATTGGCTGTTCCAAAAGAATTGGAAGTTTTAGGAAGAAATAAAAGAACAATCCTCTTAAGTCCGAACGAAGTCAGAGAAACTTTCTGGATCATCAAAGTTACCGATGATTTAAACCAAAATTCTTGGTATCAATTCCCAACTTTAATCTATTCAGAAAAAAATGTTACGATTAGAGACAGTTTTAAAGCTCAAGTGGGAAATAATTTTTATTCAAAAGATGAGATTGAAGAACTTACGGTTAAAGACGAAGAAAAAACTTATTCTCGTAAAATATCATTCACCTGTAATTATCCTAAAGAACTAAAATTAAATCAAGAAGCGGAAGTGAAATGTAACTTAAAAAATTCAGGCAATACTAATTTGAATAATGTTAACTTCTGTCTGGACAAAATTTGTGAAATCATTAATTTGCCAATTAATCAAGAAAAATCAACCAATCTTACTATTAAAGGAGAAATTGTGGGTTGGAATAAAATTATTATTAGTGCGGAAAATGATGAAATAGAAAAAAAATCATCATTAGAGTATGTTGTTTTGGATGAACCAGCAATGGAAATCAAAACCACCTTGCCGGAAAAGATAACCTATGGGGAAAATTTCCAGATCATTATCAACTTAGAAAAAAGTTCATTTTCTATTCCGAAAGAGATTATAGTTACAGTTAAAGGATTAGGAACAGAAAACAAATGGGAAATCTCTGAATTAAAAGAAAAAGAAGAATTGATTTTAGATTTTACTGGCGGAAGAACAAATAATAAAAACAAATTCAAGATTATCACTTCCTGGAAAGATAAAAATGGAGAATCTTATTCTCATCAACAAGAAGTAATGATTATTGGAGAAGCAGACAATTTTGCGGATAAGATCAAAATGTTTCTAAACAATATCGCCAGTTGGTTTTATTAAAAATTATAGAGATTTCTGAGAATTTGTTAAACATTTGAAAAAAAGAAAAAAGAAAAAAGAAAAAATAAAAAAAATAAGAAACTATCTTTTCTTCTTACGAGCTACTTTTCTTTTAGCTGGTTTTCGCTTAGCTGCTGCTTTCTTCTTAGCAGGTTTTCGCTTAGCTACTGCTTTCTTCTTAGCAGGCTTTCGCTTAACTACTTTCTTCTTAGCAGGCTTTCGCTTAACTGCTTTCTTCTTAACAGGTTTTCGCTTAACTGCTTTTTTCTTAGCAGGTTTTCGCTTAGCTACTTTCTTCTTAGCCACTTTCTTCTTAGCCACTTTCTTCTTAGCTACTGCCTTCTTTTTAGCTACCTTTCTTTTCACTGCCTTCTTCTTAACTACTCTTTTCTTAACAGTTTTTTTCTTGGCAACTCTTTTTTTTACAACTTTTTTAGCCATCGTCACACCTCTTTAATTTTTAATAAGCTAAGAAAAGTATTTTTTGTTTATAAATGTTTTCTTTTTTTCTAAAAAAGACGAATTTGTTTTTTTAAATTATTTTTTTATCTAAATAAAATAAAATTATTTAACGACGACAAAAATGATTATTCAAAAGATTAAAACATTTTAATAAAATAAACTTTTTTGTAAAATTATAATTATTTAAAAATGTTTTATTGAAACAACTAATGTGGTTAATCATAAAATCGACACTGATTCACTAACAAAAAGAAAAAATAGGTTGACAAATAAATCAAAAGAATAGACGAAGAAGAAAAATTGTCCACAAAACATAAAAATTATTAGGAAAATAATTTACCAGATAACTAATTATCAAAAAAAATCAGAAATAAATTAAAAAAAGAAAAAATTAAAAAAATAATCTTTGATTAGAAAGAATCATTATCCGTTTTGAAAAAAAGAAAAAGAAAAAGAAAAAGAAAAATGATAAAATCAATTATTAAAAACAAAACAAAGAAACCAGAAAAATAAAAAAACCAGAAAAAAACAAAAATTTTCTAAAACCTGGAGAATTCTTAAAAACCTTTAAATATATACTCCTGTATATGAACAAAACTATGGATGAAGAAGGAATTAAACGAAAAGCGGACTATTCAGAAACATTTAATGTAGATAATTTAGAAGTAGAAAATCAAGCTTTGACTAATGCTCTTAATCAGTTAGAACAAGAAAATAAAGTAATTAATCAAAATTTGAAAAGAACACAAGAAGAAACTTCAATGCTGAGAGAAATGTTTAACAAAACCAGTTCTGAATTAGAAAATATTAGAAAACCTTCTTTATTAGTTGCCGATATTGTAACAGTTATTGATGATAGTAAAGCAATTATTAAATTACCAAATGGCAATAAATTTTATTGTTACATTTCTAAAAACATTAAAGACATTAATGCTGGAGATTCAGTATTAGTAGAACAAAAATCATTAAATATCTTAGAAAAAATTAATGTTTCCGATAATTTTGAAGTGGAAAAGTTTGTAATTATAGAAAAACCAAAAGAAAACTGGAAAGATATCGGCGGTTTGAAGAAAGAAATTGAAGAAATTAAAGAAGTTATTGAATTACCTTTGAAAAAACCAGAATTATTTAAGAAAGTAGGAATTAAACCACCAAAAGGAGTATTATTATATGGCCCTCCTGGTACTGGTAAAACTTTATTAGCAAAAGCAGTTGCCCAAAGTACAGATGCAACATTTATTGAAGTGGTTGGTTCAGAATTAGTACAAAAATTTATTGGTGAAGGTGCTAAGTTGGTTAAAGAGATTTTCAATTTAGCAAGAGTTAAAGCACCCTCAATTGTATTTATCGATGAAATTGATGCTCTAGCTGCTAATAGAATAGAAACTGGAACTTCTGGAGAAAGAGAAGTTAGTAGAACTTTTATGCAATTACTAGCAGAACTAGACGGATTTAAATGTTTAGATAACGTAAAAATTATTGGCGCGACTAATAGAATTGATATTTTAGATCATGCCATCATTCGTCCCGGAAGATTGGACAGATTGATTGAAATTGGATTGCCAGATGAAGAAGGTCTTTTAGAAGTTTTTAAAGTTCATACTAAAGAGATGAGCTTGCAAAAAGTTAAATTGAAAGAATTGGTTAAAGAGATGGACGGTTTCACCGGAGCAGAAGTTCGAGCAGTTTGTACAGAAGCAGGTTATTTTGCAATCAGAAATAATCGTGACCATGTTGAACATAAAGATTTTGTAATGGCCATTGAGAAAATAAAAATTGAAGATGATGAAGAAGAGAATGGCTCTTTCTTTGGATAATTTTAATTAATTAAATTCTAAACAAGTTTATGGGCGCTCAGCAGTTACTTCCGCCTGGCATAGAGCCATTGGTGTTCACCTAATCATCGCGCTTTCCACACTTTTATATTTAATTCTCTTCACTACTTATAAATTTTTATGAGGAAACTTTATAAAACAATTAAATATCTAATATTAAAAGTTAAGTTACTAGAATACAAAGAATTTATTCTAGTTTGGAGGAAAGAAGTAAAATGGAAGGAACAGTAAAATTTTTTAACCGAAGAAAAGGATTTGGGTTTATTAGTGGTGACGACGGAAAAGATTATTTTGTGCACTTTACAGCATTAGCAGAAGGAACTTTTTTGAGAGACAATGATAAGGTATCTTTTGAAGCCGCTGATGGTGAGAAAGGTCTGAAAGCTGAAAAAATAACTCTATTAGAAAAAGCATCTGATCGGTCAGACTTACCTGCCGAAGGAGAAGAAGCACCAGCAGAAGCACCAGCAACTGAAGAAGCACCTGTTGAGGAAACTCCAGCAGAAGCACCAGCAACTGAAGAAGCACCTGTTGAGGAAACTCCAGCAGAAGAACCTGCAACTGAAGAAGCACCTGTTGAGGAAACTCCAGCAGAAGCACCAGCTGAAGAAGAACCTAAAACAGAATAATTCTTTAATTTTTTATTTTTTTATTTTCGTAAGAAAATAAAGATTAGAAATTTCTTTAATTTCTATTTTTTTTATTTAATCTTCAAATCAAAACAAATTCTAAACACACCCGGAGAAAACTGCCCACATTTAACTTTACGAACAACTCGACATTCTTTCTTGTTTTGTTTACAAATCCCTCTAATCTTCTTGGCTTCAGAATCAATTTCTTTTTCATCTAAAAAAGCATACAAATGAACAAACCCACCTGCTTTAACTTTCTTCAAAGCCAATCCTAAGAATTGTTCGCCTGTTTTCGGTAAAGGCATCACTACTCGATCAAACTTCTTTTTCATTCCTGGCAAGATTTTATTTACATCCCCAAAAAAAACTGCAATTCGATCATCAAACTTATTCAAACCAACATTTCCTACCGCATATTGATGAGCAGAAGGATTAATTTCAATCCCATAAATTACTTTCGCCAATGAATTCTTGGCAATCACTAACGGAAAGGGAGCCGCACCAGAAAACATTACTAACACTTCTTCCCCCTTTTTAACCAAACGAGCAATCCTTAATCTTTCATTCCCTGATCGCGCAGAGAAATAAGTTTTCTCTAAATTTAACTTAATCTTTACTCCGTTTTCAAAATGAACTGTTTCTTTACTTTTTCTTCCAGCTAAAATCTTAATTTTTCTTAACCGAAACTCGCCAGAATGAATCTCTTCTTTTTTAGCTACGGTTTCAACATTCTTATTTTGTTTTAAGTAAGCTTCCGCAATCAATTTCTCTTTCTTTTTCAGTTCCTCAGGAACTTCTAAAATCATTATCTTCCCTACAACTTCTAAAGAGCGGGGAACAAGTTTCATTTCCTTTGCGGTTAACTTCCCTTTTAATAATCCATCAATAGTTAAAGGTACATCTTTCCCAGGAAATTTGAATTTAGTGTTTACAACTTTCGCTTTAGGAACTTTAATCTTTCGAAGTATCGGAAAATAAATTAAACCAAATTCTTTAACCGGCAAGTAATCTGTATTAAAATTCTTCTTAGCAATTAAGAAATTCTTAACTTTCTCCGCATTCTTTAATTCTGTGTAAACTGCAAGCATAATAGCAATTAAAGAATAAAGATTTATAAAATTAACTAGTATTCCTAGTAATTATGAAAAAGAGGAACAAAAAAAAGTTATGGAAATTTGTTAAGTATATAGCCAAAATTATTTTCTATTATCCGTTTAAAGGGTTATGGTGGGTATTAAAAAAATCAACTTCTAGTCTTAAATCAAAAATCAATAAAACTGTAGAAATTAGTAAAAAAAAGAAAATTGAAAAGAACAAACCTAAAACTCAAGCTAGATATAATAAGTTTAAAGAATTAAAACATAAAAAAGGAAAACTAAACATTTTTGAAAATAAATTGTACCAAAATAAAAGTACCGTTGGTTTGATTTTAGGAGCAAGAGGAACAGGTAAATCTGCTATTGGCATGCGTATCTTAGAAAATTTTAAAGTAAAAACAAGTAAAAAAATTTATGCCCTTGGTTTTAAAGAAGAATCTCTTCCTAATTGGATAAAAGTCATCAAAGATATTGAAGAAATAGAAAATGATGCTGTAATTTTAATTGATGAGGGAGGAATAGAATTTTCATCCCGAAAAGCAATGAGTAATGCTAATAAAATTCTTTCAGAAATCCTTTTAATTGCCAGACATAAAGATTTAAGTGTTATCTTTATCACCCAAAATTCTGCCAATCTAGAAATTAATGTTATCAGACAAGCAGATTATTTGATCTTAAAACCTAGCTCATTATTACAGAAAGATTTTGAACGTAAAAAAATAAGGGATGTTTACTCAGATATTGAAAGTGATTTTGAAAAACTTGATAACCCTGGTCGAACTTATATTTATTCCAACAATTATTTAGGTTTTATTTCTAATACTTTACCTAGTTTCTGGAATGAAAAAGTTAGCAAAGGTTATGCTAAAAGATAAAAATTCGTTTGAAAAGAAATATATGGAGATTTTAGGGATTAAAAAGGAAAATTTAGTATCTTGTTCTTATAACGATTTGTTACTTGAATAATTTAGTATACTCACTTTGCAGTGGTTAAACTAGAAAAGATTTATAAATATAATGAGAAATTAGAGTAATATGTCCAATACTTATGATGACCAGGTTAAACAGAAATCAAGAGAACAGTTAAAGGGATTTATAGAAAGAAATCTCTTGACTTTTAGGAGACCTAAAGATGTTACAGTGGTTTGTTTTCCTGGTGCTGAAGTAGAAGGAGAAGAAGGGTTAGAGATTAAAGAAGTTTATGATCGATTGGGGATACCTAGATCTAATATTGTAGGTATTGAAGGAGATCCCGAAATAGCAGAAAGATTAAGAAACGCAGATTTGGGTATTGTTGTTGAATCTGGAAAAGATTTAGATTATTTTAAAAGAACTGATAGGCAATTTGATGTTATTAGTTTGGATTATACTGGTTATAGAGATGGGTCAAAATGGCAAGCTCTTCACCAAATTGCAGGTAGACAATTACTTTATGGTAATGGGATTTTATGTACTAATTATTCTGCTAGAAGAGAAACTAGAGAATCTCAGGCTCAAATGTTGGCATTACAAGCAGATTCTATAATTTGTGCCGAAAATGAACAGCAAAAATTAGCCGAATTAGAAAATTTGATTAAAAGATTTGAAGATGGAGAAAAATTAGATTTAGGAGAATTAAGAGATACTTTAACTTATAGGACTTTGTCAATTATGAGGATGGGAACAAGTGCATTAGAAGGAATTAATTTATTAACAACTCATCCCAATTATAAATTAGCACAAGAGAGACTTCTTGAAATTGAAGAAAATAAAAGAGATAATCTATTTAGTAGATTTAATCTTAGCCATAGATATGATTCTGGTATGGAAGATAGAGGAGCGTCTCACCCCTTGTCATTTTTGTATAGGGAACTGCACATAAATTTGTTAACTGACTTTGTAGCAAGAAAAAATGGAATTACTAAAAATCTAGCTAATTTCTTTGTACATTATCTGGTTGATCAAGAAATGAAGACTCAAGTTCCAAGAGCAATTGAGAGATGTAGTTATATCAGTAACAAGAACGCTACGATGGAAATGGATTTAATTGCGTTTACTTCTACAGAAAGGGTTTATAGGAAACTTAGAGACAATGTATTATATAATCAAGAAAATGGAGATTTAACTGTAACTAACATAAACAAGAAAAAACTTCTTGAAATAGGACAGAAAATAAGAGACCAACAAGAATTTGTAGTTCCTGAGAGAACTTTTTTGGGTTCTTCTTGGAAACCTCCAGAACGAATAAATAAGGATGGTGCAATTGATTTGTTGAGATCTGGTTGTTCTCCAAAAGAAATTTTTGAAATTTATAGGGGATTTTCTATTGGGCAATTGGCCGCGTTTAAAGCTCATTATGTCACAATGGGGAAAATGGAAAAAGTTAAATAAATTTATAGTTAGAACTTTCTATATGCAAAGAAGATAAAAAATCAAAAGAAACTTCCTAATCCTTTCTGCGATAACTCTTCTTTCTTCTCTTTGATCTTATCTAACTTAGATTTAACTCTCTCTAAAGAAAAGTCGTGCCCATTGACTAATAATTCAATCAATTTCTCATCATCAAAGTTTTCCCATTCTAAATTATAATCATCAGTTACTTTCATCTCTTTAATCGTATTATAAACTTCTTTCCATTCTAAGTCCGGATAATGTTCTCCCCATTTAACTTCTTTAAACAATAAATCAAAATTGTTAGCATGTTCTTTAACTAATTTCATCGCTGTCTTTGGACCGATTCCTTTTACCCCACCAGGATTATAATCAGTCCCCACTAGAATTGCTAAAACAATCAGTTGGTCTAAATCAATTTTTAATTCATCTAAAACATCTTTCAATAAAATCTCTTCTGGCTTGACTGTAGTGTAAGCAAACTTCCCTGCTTTTTTTCTTTTTCCAGCAATGGATAAATTTCTAACTAATCTTGGACAAGAAAAAATTAAATTATCATAATCTTGAGAAATAGAAGCGTAAGCATCTCCTTTCTTAACCATGTAAGCCGTTTGTGCTTCTCCTTCTGATGGTGCTTGAACAATCGGCAAACCTAATAAGGTAATAATTCTCTTGGCATCAGCAATCATATCTTTATCTAATCTAACAGTTCGAGAAGCAAATTTCCGCATATCTTCTAAGTTGCCAGCTTCTTCAGCTTCTTTTAGTTTCAAAGTAGCTTCTTTTTTAATTGCTGTTCTTTTCTCCCAAGTTTTTGCTTTTAAATCTGGCGCTTTCCCATCAAAGACAAATACTAACTTCAACCCTTCTTCCATTAAAGAAGTTGTTCTGTTAAATAAACCAATTAAGTGTGATGTGACTCTCCCTTGAGAATCTGTTAACGCTGAACCATCTGCACTTCTAATCGTTGTTAAGAATTGGTAAAGCATGTTCATTGAGTCTATTGCCACAACTTTACCTTTCAGATCTCTAATTGCGATTTCTTTACGTACAACTAAATCTTTGAATTGTAATCCCATAAGAAGTCATATTGGTTAGTTATTAAAAAGCCTTTTGGTTCATTCAATCCGATTATTAAGCTTCCTAATCACCGCGTTCTCAAACACACCTGATTCTAACATCTCTTCAGCCTTCTTCGTAATCTCATTGGTGTACAAAAACAATAAAGGCAATTTCTTAACTTGCGCTTCCATATACGCTGTAGAAAGATCTTTCTCATCACACTTGCTTTTAGATTTAGCTTTACAAAAATAAATGATGTGCCCAACCGCGGAAGGAACTTTTACAAAATAATTAATCTCAGAATTCTTTCTGATAATATCTTTATTCTCAATCATGATTCTTAAAGTTTCAAAGAAACTTTGCACTTGTGGAGAAAAATCGTCCACCACCACTTTTTTCTTTTTCCGAGTAATTTTATCTTTAACTTTCTGTAAGAAAGGTTTCTTTTCCTCACTAGATTTCTTCTCTTCAGTTAATTTCTTTTGTTTTTCTTTAAGTTTAACTTCTTCTTTAACTTCCGCAGGATTATCCGAAGATTCAGAATCTTTTGATTCTGTAACAGGTTTTTCCTCTTCTTTTTCTTTTAGCTCTTCTTCCTCAATGGGTTTTGCTTCTTCTTTAATTGAAGCTTCTTGTTCTTGTTTTGTTTCTTTTACAACTTCTGACTCTACTTCTTGTTCTTCTGGCACTTCTTGTTCTACTTCTACGGCTTCTTCATTACTTTCTTCAACTTCTTCTATTTGTTCTACTACTTTCTCTTCAATCTCAGGAACTTCCTCCAAGGGAACAGTTTCTTTAACTCCCGTAAGCATGGTCCCAATCATTTGATTAGCATCATCATTACTTGATAAATGCCATTTCCAAAATAATTCAATCTTATCACTAACCCGAACATTTAAGGGCACAGCAAAATCCGGCAAATTTCTTAACCCTACTCTTTGAATCAATTCTAAATTAGATTCACGAAGAATCTTTTTTTCTTTCAACTCATCTAAAACCAATAAATCTTTAGGATTAATATTTCCAGAAGCAAAATTATATAATTGAGATTCATCCCCAGGCAAATAGTATAAAGGACTACCACCAATCTTTAATTTAGAAATCTTAACTTTTCCTTGTGAAGATAAATCAGATAAATGGGCAGAAGCCAATAAAATATCAGTATTGATATTCTTAGCTACTTTAGTAGGCAAAGTTGGCCCAGTTACCTTCAGAAAGTTCAATATTTTATCCTGATCTAACATAGGAATGTATTACTATAAAGGGTTTATATAGTTTTCTAGCCTGTAAGGGTAAGAAAACTCCCAGAACGTCAAGTTCTGATAGTTTTCGAGTCGCCAGAGGAGAAAAAGAATGAAAAAATAAAAAAATAAATAATTAAGGTCTTTTCCAAGCAATCTCGTAATAAGTAACATCATTCTCAGCATCAACAACTGCCATTAACAATCTTTTCTTAGTACTATGCGCAACTCGATTCTTAGCAGAAAATTCATGCCAAGTTAAAGTTGAAGCTTCATTCACTGGAAAAACAATCCATTTAGTGTGATCCTCTCCTGGTTTAACGCCACGATCATAAACTCTGAAATCTGCACCAAACTTTAAAGCCGTTTTAATAATGTAACCCCGATTACGCATATCTTTAAAGACACAATATCTAATCTGAAAATTTGGTTCCAGCTTCCTTGCTTTTTTAACAAACTGTTCAAAGCTAACTTTTCTGCCCGCTTCACTTTTAACATCAAGTTTACCTTTCT
>JABHRR010000072.1 GCA_018670095.1 Candidatus Woesearchaeota archaeon | reverse complement strand
TTAATCATCAATTCTTTAGGAGAAGATCTCTTTTCTGGGTTCAGTATGAAAACAATTATTGTCTTGATCTTAACATCAATTTTAATTTTAGTAGCGGTATTTAGAGAACCAATTAAAAAATTCGTCTTTAAAGAATTAAAAACATTAAAAAAAGACATTAAGATTGTAGAAGAAGATATTGAGTATATCGAAGAAGGATTGGGCATGAAAAAAAGTATTAAAAAAGAGAAAAATATTAAAAATATTAAATTAAAAAACAAAAAGCAACCATAATTCTTTTTTCATCTCATTATACTTCTCAACCATAAACTTGTAATTTTTACATCTAAGAATTTTGCAATAAGGGAGATGATGTAACATTCTCCATTTAGATTTATGTAAATGACACGCTTCGTTAGTAATCTTATCACCAAAAGGTAACTTATGTGGAAAATAATGAGGAGGACAACATATGTCATCACTAATTTTTATTTTATCCGTTATTCCCATAAACCATAATTTATGGTTATTCATTTCTTTTTCCTAAACTCAAAATCTACCATTAGCGGTAAATGGTCAGAAAAATGAAAATCTAACACAGAATATTTCTTAACTTTAAGTTGAGGAGAAGTTAAAATATAATCTAATCTTTTACTGGGATGCCAAGCCGGCTCAGTTAAAGGTAAAGACTTTTTGTCAAGCTTGATCATATCTTTTAAATGCGTTTTTTTAATCAATTCTTTCAACTCTCCAATTCCATTAAAAGTGTTAAAGTCACCCATTAAAATTACTGGATTTTTTATCTTGTTAACAATACCGATTAACTCTTTAATTTGTTTAGCCCTTGTTTTCTTGCCTAAAGCAAGATGAGCAGCAAGAAGAGTAACTTTTTTTGGACATTTAACTGTTGATTCTATAATCATCCTTTTTGTTCCTTCATGGAAAACATGATATTTAATTCCAAAAAGAGGAAATCGAGAAACAATGGCATTAGCTTGTTTTTTCAAGATAGGTAAATGATGAAATAATTTTAACCAACCATGAATGGGATACTTAACTTTTTCAACAAACGAGTTGAAACCCATCTCTTTTTCAAAATATTTTACTTCATCTCTACCTCTACTTCGAAAAGAACCAGTATCAACTTCTATTAAAGCAAGAATGTCCGGTTTAACTTTTTTCAATGCTGCAATTATTCTTTGATCAAGATTCTTTGGAGGGAAAAATATTTTCCAGAATTTTAAGTATTGGTACCATTTACCGGGAATACCTTCACAATATTCAATATTATAACTTATTAGTTTAACCATTATTATCAACCTCTTTTAATATTTAAAGAAAACAATTGGTATTAATAAAATTAACTGAAAATTTTATTTAAGAATTCCATAACCGCAGTCACAAACGAGGATTTGGAATTCTATTTAAGAATTCCATAACCGATAAGCCTAAACCGATCTCCGACCCTTCTAGAAATAGTAATTCTATCGCCCAGATTAGCAGCAATTGGTTTCTTCAAAACGCAAGTAGTATTCTTCTTACTAGGATCAATTACAACTCCAACTGTCGCTGCAGAATTTACATTAAGCATTAAAACTTCATTCTTGGCTAAAGGCTTAACTTCAATCTCATCTTTAATCCCTACAACTCTCTCCAATAAACTTGTTGATAAAGAAATTTGATTATAAAGTTTAGGTAATTTCCCAGGAATTCCAACTAATGAACCTGTTAAAGAATCTGATTTAACAATTGTCGGATCTAAAGTAGTCCCAATCGCCATACTTCCACCAGGATGAATTTCATCTACTGGAACACCACCAGAAAATATTTTTGTAATAGTTGTCTTTAATGGTTTCCAAACTTTCTTATTCTTCTCTTCAACCATGTAACCGGGAACAATTTCAATTTCATCATTTAGTTTGAATGTACCTTGTTTAACAGTTCCACCTAAAACACCACCTACTAAACCTTTTGGCGAAATTCCAGGCTTGTTAATATCGAAACTTCTTGCTACCAACATTATTGGATTAGCATCTCGGTCTCTTTCTGGAGTAATAATAAATTCCTGTACGGCTTTGAGTAACATATCAATGTTAACATTAGCTCTTGCAGAAATAGGAATGATAGGAGCATCTTTGTAATCAGTTCCGGCAAGGAAATCTTTTATTTGTTGATAATTTTTCATTGCTTCTTCAGAATTAACCAAATCAATTTTGTTCTGAACAACAATAACATTTTTAATTCCAGAAATCTGTAATGCCATCAAATGTTCTTTTGTTTGCGGTTGTGGGCATTTCTCATTAGCTGCAACCATTAAGACTGCACCATCAACAATCGCTGCACCGCTAAGCATAGTTGCCATTAAAGATTCGTGGCCAGGTGCATCAACTAAAGATATTTTTCTTAAAAAAGTAGTTTCAGAATTGCATTTGATACATTTTTCTTTTGCAGTATAATAATCACATTTATCACATTTGTAAATTGAAAAGTCAGCATAACCTAATCTGATAGTAATTCCTTTTTTTAATTCTTCAGAATGAGTATCAGTCCACTTTCCAGAAAATCTTTCTGTTAAAGTAGTTTTACCATGATCAACATGACCAACTAACGCTAAATTAAGTTCTGGCTGAACCCCTTTTGAGCTGTTTATAGATTTCTCAGTAGATTTTTTAGTAGCTTTCTTAGTTTTAGGTTCTTTTGCAGTAGTTTCTTTCTTCTTAGCCATCTATAAGATTAGAAATACGAGTCATTTATAAAGTTTTAGTGATTAAATCTCTTTAGTGATACAAAGAAAATGAACTGGCCCTTCAATATGGTTTCTAAACAGAGTGCTTTCTTTTTTATCATAAATATTAAAACCTGCATTTATAAAATATTCTTCTGGTTTTTCTTGATGAGCAAACACTTCACCATAAAGATTTTTTATTCCTCTACTTTGTAAATCTGGACCGAGTTTTTTAAAAGCAGTTTCTATTAATGCAGTTCCAATTCCCTCATACCGAAATCCATCTATGATATTAAAATGAGCATGAGCTGCATTCTTTGGATGATTAGGCATTTCCAATGCTGCTTTTGTAAATAACCAATTCAAGAATTCTTTATTTTGAGGCGAGTCTTCATACTTTCCTGTTAATAAACGACTAACTGCCTTAGTTGTTGGTTTAATTGCGTTTAATGCTAAACCAAGATGAGCAAATCTATTAACTGAACCAGTGATATAACCAACTACTTGATTATCAACCTCAGCAACAAAGGTATGCTCTGGTTCTTTTTTTAAATAGTAACCATTCATTATGTCTGCAAAAAGTTCTCTATCAGAGAAAACAGGATCAATAGGTTTTCCTAAAAAACCAGTATCTGCACAAATATCTTTAATTGCTACTCTATCTTCTAATCTATGATATCTAATGATTAAATTATCTATTAATGCCATTTTTATTATCTTGATTTCAACTACTTTACTATTAATAAAAGTAATATTTATAATGATTTAGGACCAAAGTGAGTTTAAATTACTTTTTAGAGACTAGGTTCATTTTTCTTTGAATAGACCGTTTGAGATGTGGAAAATATAGGTTCACAAAAAATTCTTTTAAATATCCCTGTTCTTTAAATTTCCTCATAGAAGTAATGACGTAAGTGGACCATAGAAAATTATGCGTTTTTCCTGTAGCACGAATTCTTCTACCCAAATCAGTATCTTCACCAACTATAAGATTAATATCATAACCATTAACTTCATTAAATGCTTCTCTTCGAACAAAAGAATTTCCCCCAGTAGTCTTTTTCCAGTAACCAGAAACAGAAGCAGAAAAACAGTATAATAAAGTAATAGGATGACAATTTTCAGGATGAAATTTAACATTACCATAATCACATTTTCCATGATCTAAAGCTGTAGCTATTGTTTCAACATAATTTGGAGCAACAACTGTATCTGCATCATTAAAGATAAGATTTTCTCCCTCAGCTATTTCAGCACCAACATTTCTAGCTAGAGAAACATTTCCTTCCTCTAATTCGATTACTTTTGCACCTAAATCTTCAGCAATTTGAGCAGTATTATCGGCAGGAGAACAACCATTAGCAACTACAATTGTTTCGAATGTCCCATTACTTTGCCTTGCATAAGACTCCAGAGTAGCACGAATATATTTTTCTTCATTATGTGCAGGAATTATTACTGATGTTAACATTTTAATTATAGAACACGCTCAAATACCAAATACTAAAAATGGCAGTATATTTATAAAACTTACCCACATTATTGAAACAGAACATTTCTAACCAAAACATTTATATATCAGTTTATATAACTAATTATATAGAGGCATATAAAATGATGAAAACAGAACAGATTATACATTATCCAAACTTAAAGACAGTAATTATGGTAGAAAATGTTCTTAGAGAGGCAGAACTAGCTTTAACTAGAGAAGAACTTAAAAAAAGATTACCTACAAAAACAATGCATCAAACTTTAAATGTCATTCTCAATTATTTAGAAAAACGAGGATTAATTGTAGATGGACATAAAGGAATTCTCTGGACATACAATGAAAGCCCCAGACTTAAAGATGCAATTGCAAAAGGTACAGAAATATGAAGTTTAAAGATAAAGAAGTTAAAGTTATCCTTTCAGAAGATGCAACAGAAGAATATAATGAATTAAACAAAATTGTTGGTGAAGAATTAAGAAAAGGAGTCACATCTTCTGTTCATCAATCAATCTTTAGATCAATAGATAGAGTTAAAAATTGGTTAAAGAATAATCCTTTTGTTGGAGAACAAGTTCAAAAAAGTTTAATTCCAAAACATTATATTCAACAATATGACATAACTAACTTATGGAGAATAGAATTATCTAACTATTGGAGATTAATTTACACGATTAGATCAACAGAAGTAGAAATAATTAATTTTGTTCTTAATATAGTTAATCACAAAAAATATGATAAAATATTTGGTTATAAAAAGAAATAACATGACCTTTCCAAAACTACCATCAGACACAATCCTTGCCCCTATGGCTGGCGTAACAGATGTAGCGTTCAGACTCTTATGTAAACAGTACGGCGCAGCTTTAACAGTAACAGAAATGATTTCTGCTAACGCTCTTGCGAGAAATAATAAAGCAACCCTAACGATGATTGATGTCGTTGAAGAAGAAAAACCAAGAGTAATTCAATTATTTGGACAAAATATTGATAATCTCACCAAAGCAGCAAAATTCTGTGAAGATAAATGTGAAATTCTAGATTTGAATTTCGGTTGTCCTGCCGCTAAGATTATTCGTCAAGGTTCTGGTTCTGCTTTACTAGAAAGACCAAACAGACTTAAAGATATTGTCGAAGCAGTTGTTAAAGCTGTAAAAATACCAGTAACAGTTAAAGTCAGATTAGGAATAAAAACATCGAACATCAATGTTATCAAGATTGCTAAACTCTGTGAAGAAGCTGGCGCTAGTATGATTGCTATCCATGCTCGAACCCAAAAGCAAGGTTATACTGGCAAAGCTGATTGGACTTGGATCAAAAAAGTTAAAGAATCCGTTTCTATTCCCGTTTCCGGTAATGGTGACGTGAGAACAGTAGAAGATTATCTGCGCATGAAAAAAGAAACTGGTTGCGATTATGTGATGATTGGTAGAGGAATCATGGGCAACCCCTATTTGTTTAAACAAATTGAAGATTATAACAAAACAGGAAAATATTCTGAACGAGATAAAAAACAACAAATCAAAGATTTCTTTGCGTATTTAGAATTGGCAAAAAAATATAATATCAAATTATTAAATATTAAATTCCATGCCCAAGCTTTCACAAAAGGAATGTCTGGAGCCGGGCAAATTAGAAATTTGTTAGGAAGAGCAAAAACATTAGAAGAAATAAAAAAGATTATGACTGAAGTACAATAATTCTTTTATACTTTCTAAGATTACTAATTAATTATGGTTGATTTAGAAAATTACTTATTAGATGTATATGAAAGACTAGAATCAAAAGAAATAAATTTGTTAGATTGTTATTCTGGAATACATCTTGCTGACTTCTACTTAACAAAAATGTTTGAATGGGACCCTCTTTATTTCCCTTGACTTTTATGTCTCACTTTATACCATAACACTCATAAAGCAAAGAAACATTATTAGTTCTAATGAATAACAATGTCCCATCAATAGATTATGCAGTTAGATATGAACCGGCTAGAAATCAACTCCCTAGTTATGTTCCCTCAGATTCTTATTTACAACAATTTAAACAAGAAAGAACTGATCCTGTAATTTCAACTCATACTTCAAGCCGTACTTCGTACGAATGCGAAACTAGAACTCTAAAGTGGAATGCTGCAGACAGTACTATGGAAATGTTTGAACAAAGAAAAAAATATAGCAAAGAAATAAAAATGTATATCCACTAATTATTTCTTCTTTCTGCTAACTTTCCTTTTTATTTTACTTTTCAAACTTTCTTTCTTAGATAAAACTTTACGAACCCGTTTCTTAATAGTTTTCTTAACTCTGGCCAGTTCTCCTTTCTTAACAATTCCGGACTTGTTTAAAGCCATCTCAAACTGTTTTTGCGCAGTACCTAAAACCACTTTAGCAGTCTTTTCTGAATTAGCAACTAATTCCCGAGCTAAACGCATACTTTCTTTTTCATTAATACCTAAATCTTTCTTAACTTTAGCCGCAACTCTTTTTCCCTCTGCTAAAGTTAACAATCCTAAACCGTAACCGGTTTTCAATGCTTTTTTTACAATTTTTTCCATTTTTAATTTAACCTCCTATTTTTACGATGTGAAAACATAAAATATAAAAAAACAATTATTGTTGTAATGATTAAAATATAACTTAAAGGCAATCCTAAAATTGTTGTATATCCTTCAATGTATAATAAAAACGTTGATGCCAAAAATAATACTAAAACCATGAACCCTAAATTTCTTTCTCTCTGCATTTCTTCAATATCTTCTTCAATATCTTCAAGTTGATTAATGTTAATTTGCGGTGGAGGATCATCTCTTTCCAATTTACGAATAATCTTCACGATATGATCAGGCAACTCTAGCAATAAATCTTTATTTTTCCAAAACGTATCTTTAACTTTACTAATAATTTTTTCTGGAGAATATCGTTCTTGCAAAAACTTATTTGTAAAAATTTTAAATACTTCAACAACTTTGAAAGTAGAATCTAATTGATAACCTAACCCTTCTGCTTGATAAACTGCTTTCGCTAACATCACATGATTAGCATCAAAGATTACTCCGTACCTAGCCCCATCAGAAATAATTTCGTAAAGTGCATGACCAAAACTAACTTCCCCAATAGAATGAAAATAAACATCTTCCATCACTTGAATACATTTTTCCCTAAACTCTGAAATGTCATTCGTTTTTACTTCTCTAGCCAAACTTAAAATAATATTAAAACTTTTTATTGAATCTTTATCAGGAATAGTAGAAATAAATTTAACAACTTTTTCTCTGTCTTGGTGTCGAACTTCACCCATAATTCCAAAGTCTAAATAAATTAATTTCCCGCTTTTTTGAACAAAAATATTTCCCGGATGGGGATCAGCATGGAAAAATCCATATAGTAATGCTTGTTCTAAAACAGAATTAAAATAAGTTAAAGCTAAATTTTTACGGTTAATGTGCGATTTCTTCAAAAATTTATCATCATCAATTCTTACTCCCGTAACAAAGTCCATCACCAACACTTTTTTCGATGATAATTTGGAATATATTTGAGGGACATCAACATTTGGATCGTTTTTTAATTCTTCTTTTAAACGAATAGCATTTCTTGCTTCAATTTCAAAATCAATTTCTTTTCTGGTCCAAAGAGCAAATTCTTTTACTACATCTACTGGCCGATAATTTCTTAACTTTGGGAAATGTTTTTCTAATTCTTTAGCAATAAAAAATAAAATATCTAAATCTGCATCAATCGTTTCTTTAATGTTCGGGCGTTGAACTTTAACCGCAACAACTTTACCATTCTTCATGATTGCTTTATGCACTTGTGCAATGGAAGCAGAAGCAATTGGTTTCTTATCAAAACTTTTAAAAATTTGATTTAATGGCTTACCAAGATCAGTCTCAATAATTTTCTTGGCTTGATTATAAGTAAAAGGTGGAACTGCATCTTGTAACTTTTCAAACTCCTGAGAAAATTCTTTAGGAACTAAGTCCGGTCTTAAAGATAATAGTTGTCCAAGTTTAACAAAAGTTGGACCGAGACGTTCAAAAGATTTTCTTAAATTTATTGCCTGAACTTGTTTATCACTAACTTCTCGAGCTGGTTTAATCCGTTTAAAGAAAGGTAAATGAAAATGAAGTTTAGCTTTTGTTAAATAATATCCAAATCCTTCTTCAAAAAAAACTAAGAGAATCTCCTTAAACCTACGAATATCTTTAATATCTTTCTTTAAGTCCAACTCAATCTACCTCTTTTTAACTAAATAAATATAAATAGATATATAAGGGTTTTGTTTAAAAGAAATAAATAAAGAAATTTATTTTTCCTGAACTTTAAGTCTAGTCATGTAACCAGTAATAACATTTCTCATCTTCTTACTACCAACTTTAGTATATTTGTTAGTAACAAGTTTGTTCTGAGTAAAGTCATTAGAAAACTTCTCTCCATGCATAGCTAAAAGCTCTCTTGTTTTCCGTTTGATAAATGTAGTTTTGATTCTTCCCATATTTTAGTCTAATAATAAGATTGGTTTATAAAGGTTTCTAAAAATCATTTTGATTTTTAAAACACAAAGAAATTGAAAATTTCTTGTGCCCAAGAAAAGTCTTTGCTTTTCTTTGAGCCCCAGAAAAATATTTTTTTCTGTATGTTTTCTCTCTATTTTCTTTACTTCGACCAGTATACACTATAGTAACATTTATATATTAATATATCTATACTGTAAGTATGGTTATTCTCTTTGACCAATTCAATCTGCCAGAGGACATTTACAAGATTATCTTTGCTACAGAGCAACAGGAAATTGTAGGTAAGATGTTAATCAAATACATGTGGGATAATGGGGGAGAAATTGGTAAGACTGAAATGAGTTTGTTTGCTACTGCTCTCCATGATGGTAAAGCAGTTGTTAAAGAAAAAAGCAAATCTCCAATAAGCAAAGAAACACGTATTTCCTATAACAAAAGACAATTCTATGATCGAATCCTGACTCCGATGCGAGGGATGGGTTTGATTGATTACGACCTCTACAAGAAAACCTATAAAGTTTCTGATCGGTTTAACAAGCTAATGATTAAAGTCGGCTTACTCTGGTTACGAGATATAGATAAACATCGAAAGTAAATAAATATTTAATCATCAGAATAAATTCTACCAATAGTAAATAAGAAATTTAAATGAGGAACATACTCTTCCATCTCTTTGATAAACAACTGAGCATGTCCTGTAGTTCTAAAAAGATAAGTCTCATCATAAAAACAACAATTATTATGTAATCTTTGTGTTAAAGAAAAATTATACTTATCTCTAAACTGATCTAATGCTTCATCAATTAAGTTTCCATCTTTTACTTTTATCGCCACATCTATGGAAGAATAATTAACACCAACACAAATCCTTCTTGAAGAGAAAGTTGAGAAAAACATAATTAAAAAAGAAAAAAAATAATTAATTAAAAAGTATTTTCTTTAACCCGATTTAATTCAGGAGGAGTATCTGTATTAACACTACCAGAATTTAAACCAGATTTCAAAACATCAACTTTATCCAACTTTTCCCAAGTGAAATCAGGATCATCCCTACCAAAGTGTCCATAAGCAGCAGTCTTCTTGTAAATTGGTCTTCGTAAATTTAGACTATCAATGATTGCTTTCGGTCGAAAATCAAAATTCTTTTCTACTAATTCCACAATCTTCTCTTCTGAAATCTTATTAGTATCAAAAGTGTTTACTAAAATCGATACTGGTTTAGAAACACCAATCGCATAAGCAACTTGCACTTCACATTTATCTGCAAGACCAGCAGCAACAACATTCTTTGCCACATATCGAGCATAATAAGAAGCACTACGATCTACTTTCGAAGGATCTTTACCAGAGAAAGCTCCACCACCATGACTACCATGTCCGCCGTAAGTGTCAACGATAATTTTTCTTCCAGTTACACCAGCATCACCAACAGGACCACCAATAACAAACTTTCCAGTAGGGTTAACAAAATAATTGGTTGCATCATCAATCCAGTCTGCACAAATTGGTTTAATGATTTTCTCAATCATGTCTCTACGAATAGTTTCCAAATCAATATCAGGATGATGTTGCGTAGAAATTACAACAGTCTCTACTCTTTTAGGTTTACCATCTTCATACTCAACAGTAACTTGTGATTTTCCATCTGGACGTAAATACCACACTTCTCCTCTTTTACGAGCAGAAGCCAATCGTTGACATAACTTGTGTGCTAACATAATTGGTAAAGGCATATATTCCGGAGTTTCGTTTGAAGCATAACCAAACATTAATCCCTGATCACCGGCACCTTGCTCATCATACAAACCTTCTCCCTCACTTACACCTTGAGAAATATCAGGAGATTGTTCTGATAACGCTGCTAAAACACCGCATGTACTACCTTCAAAACCGAATTCTGGTTTGTCATAACCAATTTCTAAAACTGTATCACGAACAATTTTCTGTACGTCAATGTAGGTACTAGTAGTAACCTCTCCTGCAACCACAACAAAACCTGTTTTTGTTAAACATTCTACTGCTACCCTTGCGTTAGGATCGTCAGTGTAAATTGCATCTAACACCGCATCAGAAATCTGATCACACATTTTATCCGGATGTCCTTCTGTTACACTTTCACTTGTAAATAAATATTTTCCTTTTGCCATTTTTATTTTCCTCCATTAATCAAGATATTCTACTCCCTTTAAATTTAATGTTTCCTTTACTTCTAACCGCGATAAGGCTCCTCCAAGAGCACTATTCCCGCACGGAACTTCCCCATAAAAATTAATTTCATTAATACGATCTCCACGTCCAACTCTTTGATTATAGTCCTCAGCAATTAACATTATCTTACTACAAATATTATTTTCTTCAACTAAATCTCCAGCTAATTCTCCTGCCACTCTTAAACCATAAACAACACAATGCTTATTAGGAACACTCCCATTATGAACATACCTGTTAACAATACCAAGTAACTCACTAACCATATATTCATTTTCCTCCGAACTCCGATTACGAATATTTTTATTATCAAATTTCAACACTTCATCAGTCAATCTTGTTACCATATCAAAAACCTCCAAATTAATATCTCAATAACAACCCAAATTATATATAAAGCCTCTTGACAACAATATTCCAATGGGAATATTTATATACTAGTTATATTCTTAAGACTATATGTTAGAGAATTTAAATGAAATTAAAAGAATTAGAAAAAAACACGGATTAAATCAGAAAGAACTAGCGGAAAGAGCAAATGTTTCTCAATCACTAATCGCCAAGATTGAATCTGAGAAAATTGAACCTTCTTTTTCAAATGCAAAAAAGATATTTCAAGCTTTAGAAGAACTAAGAGAAAAAGAAGAACTAAAAGCAAAACAATTAATGAATAAAAAAGTTGTTTTTGCTCAAAGTAATGATAAAATAAAAGATGTTATTCAAACCATGAAAAAGAAAGGCATCTCTCAAATGCCAGTGATGAATAAAAATAATATCTGCGGATTGTTAACAGAAGGAATTATTCTCAAAGGGATTACAAAAAGTCCAGAAAAAATAAATTCATTAAAAGTAGAAGAGATCATGGAAGATTCTCCACCAATAATCTCTATTAAAACCGGAATGAAAACAATTTTAGAATTATTAAAAGACAATCAGATTGTTTTAGTCGCAGAGAAAGGAAATGTAAAAGGAATAATTTCTAAAAGTGATCTCTTAGGAAAAATAGAATAATTTACTCTTTAGTTGCTTGGAATGCTAGAATATCTTCTGTACTTAACTTTTTACCTTTCTTCAGTTTATCTTGTACTTCAGCATTTTTTTCTTTAACTTTAGTTTTAAAACTTTTTTCTTCTTCATCTTTGAAAAGTCTACTTAAAACAGTTACTCTCGCTTGTAATTTGTCAACTCCTTTTTTCGAAGTTTCATACTCAACTTTCAATTTAGAATACTTTTCACCTAAAGGCTGTTCTTCATTTCTAAACTTTTTAACTTCTTCATACAACTTATTAATCATCTCATGCTTTTCTTGAGATTGTTCAGCAATTACTTGAACATTTTTATGTTTCTCTTCAGCTTTCTTTCTCATATCAGAAAAATCTACAGAAGCAGAATTAATTTCTTTCCAAACATTACCTAACTTTTCTAATTCTTTTAATTGTGATTTAAATTCTTTAATCTGTTTTCTTAATTCCTGTTCTTTAGAAAAAGCCATTATTTCTGTTTCCAGTTTAGTTTCGATTCCCTCAATTTGTCTCTTAAGTGCAGAAGGATCACCTTTAAAGTTGGCTTTGTCAAGCAGTTTCAGTTTCTTTTGGTCAACTTCTTTTTTCTTGCCTGCTTTTTCTTTAACAGCTTTATTGAACTTCTCTCTTTCGCCTTTAAGACTTTTAACTTGTTTAGTAAATTCGTCACGTTCTTTCTTAAGAACTTTAATTCTTTCTTGACGAGAACGATACTTATCTCTAAAAGACTTTAATTCCCGATAAATCTGTTCTTTATCTCTGTTAATAGAATTCAGTTTAGAACGTAAGTTTGCCAACTCTTTTTTCTTTTGTTGGAATTCTCTCCTAAGTTCATTCAAATCAGTTTCTTCTCCCGGCATAACCATCACTTTCGTTCGTTGATAAAAAATAATTCAAAAGGATAAAAATAAAATAAAAAAAATTAAATATTTATCCAAATAAAGCGCCTAAACCAGCAGCTGCAGATTCTTCAGCTTTCTTTTCTTCTTCTGCGGATTTTTCTTCTTTCTTTTCTTCTTTCGGTGCTTCTCCACTAGCCACAGGGGCAGCAGCAGCAACAGGTGCAACAGCAGCAGCTTTCTTAATTGCTTCTTCAATATCTACTCCTT
>JABHRR010000071.1 GCA_018670095.1 Candidatus Woesearchaeota archaeon | reverse complement strand
TTTAAAAGTATTTACTGATACAGGTGAGTATTTTGGTGATGTTGAAGAAAGTATTATTCAAACAAACAAAGTTTCTGGTTGGAAAATTAAATCTACAAAGAATTCTTTCTTAAGTAGAGTTATCGGCAGTGCAAAAGGAGTTATTGTTCCGCATCAGTTAGTTAAAGCTGTGGGCGACATTTTAATAATCTCTAAAAGCGCAGTTCCTACTGGAGCAATGGATGATGAGGAACCAAGTGCAGAATGAACGCTGAGAAATATTTTTTTGATCTTTTAAATTATCAGTTTTTGCAGGGTAATCATGAAGAATTAGATTTCTTCACTTTTATTGCTGCTTAAATTCTATTTATTTTCCGCAATATATATAAAGCAATAATGTTATTCTAGTGTTATGGAGGTGGTATCGTTAATTTTATTGGCATTCAGCCTAATTCTATTTTTCGGATTTTTTGCAGAATGGTTTTTTAGAAAATTTAGCGTTCCAGACGTTTTATTCTTAATTGCGTTAGGATTTATTATCGGCCCTTTTGTTTTGAAAATAATTTCGCCTTCAGATTTAGTTTCATTGGCGCCTGTTTTTACTACTTTTACTTTAGTATTTTTATTATTTGACGGAGCATTCAATATTAGTTTACCATCATTAATTCGAGAATTTTCGGAAAGTTTTGTTATGACAATTTTTAATTTTGTAATCTCATCGTTAATCATTGCAGTAATTCTTTGGGGATTTGGTTTTTGGGTGGGAGGATTTTCATTTCTTTTATCTCTCTTAGGAGGATTTATGTTAGGAGGAGTATCATCATCTTTTGTTATTCCCATTCTCAAACAGGTAAAGATTAGTGAACGATTATATTCCTTATTAGCTTTAGAATCTGCTTTAACAGATGTTTTCTGTATTGTTTTTTCTTTAACTGTGATTGAAATTATAAAGTTGGGTGGTTTTGGGATTCAAAATACATTAACTCAACTGGTAAGTTTATTTGCAGTAGCAATTTTAGTGGGTTTAATTGGAGGAATACTTTGGATTTTCTTAATCTTAAGAGTTTTCAAAGAGCACAATTACATGATCGCTATTGCTTACTTATTTTTAATTTATGTTGTGGCAGAATTTCTTCATGGTAATGGAGCAATTGCCGCTTTATTCTTTGGATTAATATTAAAGAATTCTAAACAATTATCTTCAATAATTAGGGGATTATTAAGTGATGAAGCTAAAGAGAAGAAAAAAGCACTTAAAGGTGAATTGGGTGTTTCAGTAACCACGCCTTCAGAAGAGTTTTTTTATCATCAAATATCGTTTCTGTTGAAAACTTTCTTTTTTGTTTACATTGGAATCATGATTGATATTTCTGATTGGAAAGCTATTTTAATTGGGGTTGTATTATCAATTGTATTAATGTTTACTAGGGGTGCATCTTCAATACTTACTAAAAAGATGCTTCCAGAAAGTAGATTATTAGTTAATGCTATTTTTGCACGGGGATTAGCAGCAGCAGCGATTGCTCAGTTAGCGATTAATGCGGGAGTACCACACGCTTACTTTATTTCGAAAATAGTTTTTGTTACCATTACTGGAACAATCGTTTTAAGTTCGATCAAAGTGTTTTTGATCAAAAGGAGAATACCTCCTGTTGAAGAGAAAGACGTAAAGAAAAATCATCATCCTAAACATCATCATAAACATAAAAGTATACATAAACACAAAGTAAAAGCATAACTCTTAAAAATGAACTTATTTTTAAATTAGAAAATGAAAGAAGTTATTTTAAATTGGTTTGGAACTCTTCCTTTTGGTACCTATTTACAGAACAAGTACATTTTTGCTATTTTTATTTTGGTGGCTTTTGTATTTGTGGCTAAATTGTCATTATATATCTTTGAAAAGTTTTTCCAGAGATGGGCAAAGAAAACTAAAACCGATATTGATGACATTATTTTTGAAAGAACAAAAACGCCAGTATTTTATTTGTTATTAGCTTTAGGAGTAAAATTTGCAATATTAAGTTTAGAAATTAATGGAATTGTTAATCAATCTATTAATTCGTTAATGGCGATAGTTTTTGTTTTTATTGTTGCTCGAGTTGTAGATGTAATCATTGATGTTTGGGGAAAATCTTTTGCTAAAAAAACTGAAAGTACTTTTGATGATATTTTATTACCATTATTTCACAAATTAGTAAAAGTTATTTTTGTAATCATTACAATATTATGGGTTTTGAAAATTTGGAATATCGATATCGGTCCTTATTTAGCAGGGGCAGGTATTTTGGGAATTGTGATTGGATTCGCTTTACAGGATTCTTTGAAGAACATAATTGGTGGGGTTACTTTAGTATTAGATAAGACTTTTGAGATTGGTGATAAAGTTAAGATTGAATCTGGCGAAGTAGGAGCAATTCATGACATTGGTTTACGAAGTACAAAATTGGTTACGTATGATAATGAGGTCATTTATATTCCTAATGGATATTTAGCAAATTCTCGGGTACAGAATTATACTCGGCCAAGTCCAAAAGTTAGGGCTCACGTTAGTTTTGGTGTTGAATATGGGAGTGATATAACTCAAGTACAGAAAGTTGTTTTAGGGATATTAGAAAAGGATAAAGAGATACTTAGTGATCCTGAGCCGACTGTACAATTTTTAGAGATGGGTGATTCTGCTTTAAATTTTAAAGCATATTTCTGGGTGGAAAAATGGGGAATGGCTTACGGAAAGAAGTTAGAAATGACGGAAGCGATTTATAACGGTTTAAATAAAGCTAAGATTGGAATACCATTTCCAACAAGAACTGTGCATTTAGTTAAGTAAATCTTTTATATTAGTTTTATTTTTACTTTTATTATGGATATTTTATCTCCAGTAGGAATTGTTGTAATTGCGATGTTAGTAGTAGTATTTGCCAACTTTATTTCTAAAATATTGAAAGTATTATTTTATGTGTTATTG
>JABHRR010000070.1 GCA_018670095.1 Candidatus Woesearchaeota archaeon | reverse complement strand
GTATCGCCAGCTTTTACAGATGCGCGACAAGCCATACGAGTAATAATCTCTTCTTGAATTTCTTCCAGTTTACTTTTTCCCTCTTTTAATTTATCTAAAACAGAATACAATAAATCTTTTGGCTGCAATCTGCCAAACAAGCTTGGAACTGTTTTCAAGACAAAACTATTACCTCCAAACTCTTCTAGCAAAAAACCTAACTGATGTAATTTTTTCAAATTATCAATCAAATAAATTTTTTCTGCAGGAGAAAATTCCATCACTTCTCCTTGCAACAATTCTTGCACAGCAACTTTTCTGTTCATCAGTTGGTCCATAAACTTTTCATAAAGAACTCTTTCTTGAACAACGTGTTGATCAATCAGTATTAAGCCGCCTTCTGTTTCTGCAACAAAGAAAGTTTTATGAATTTGTCCGAGAATTTTCATTGCTGGCAATTTCAAACTTTGTTCGATTGTATTTCTTTCTTTTTCTCTTTTTTCTTCATTATCTTTTGAAATAAAAACTTCTTCTTCTGGCGTGCTATAAGATTCCTCTTCAAAATTGTCTATACTTGTTGAATGTTTCATCTCTTTAACATCTAATACCGTTTGTTCACTTGGTTCAAATCTGTACTTAACATTTTTTTCCACATTCTCTTTTTTTGTAGTGCCAAAAGTTAATTGTTCTTCAACATCAATATCCATCACGGGAATTAAATTATGTTTTTCTAACGTTTCTCTAATTGCTTTCAAGACAGAATAATAAATTTCTTTCTTTTGTTCAATTTTAATTTCAGTTTTTGCGGGATGAACATTAACATCAATCTTTAACGGATTAATATCTAAATTCAAAACGTATATGGGATGTTTACCAACAAACAAAAGAGAATGGTATCCCTCATAAATGGCTTTAGTAATATCTTCATTTCTGATCCATCTTTTGTTAACAAAAAGGTGTTGTTGGTTTTTATCGTTTCTGGCAGCAAAAGGTTTGGCAATGAACCCAGTAATTTTAACTAATTCATCTTGATAATTTACTTCCAACAATTCTTTAGCTAAACCGGTTCCGTAAATTGAAGCAAGATTATTTCTATAACTTTCTACTGCTGGTGAATTTAACAGTTCGTGTTTGTCGTGTTTTAAACGAAATGAAACATTTTCGTTGATTAAAGCATACTTTAAAACAATTTCAACAATGTGTCTTAATTCTACAGAATCAGTTTTTAGAAATTTTTTTCTTGCTGGCGTATTAAAAAATATATCTACAATTTCAATGATTGTTCCTGTTTCTGCTCCTAAGGCACCGGAACTGATTTCTTTACCACCTTCAACAACAAAATTGAACGCTTCAAGTTCATCTTTTTGTTTGGTGATGATTGACATTTTTGAAACTGCAGCAATACTGGCAAGCGCTTCGCCTCGAAAGCCAAGCGTTTGAATTGCAAACAAGTCATCAACATTACTTATTTTACTAGTAGCATGTCTGATGATAGATTTCTTAGCATCTTCAGAACTCATTCCAGAACCGTTATCAGAAATTTTGATTAGTTTTTTGCCGGAATCTTTAATTTCAATATTGATTCTTGTTGCACCTGCATCCAGAGAATTCTCAATAAGTTCTTTAACTACTGAAGCTGGTCTTTCAATTACTTCTCCAGCAGCGATTTTGTTAATCAAATCTTCATCCAACAGTTTAATCTTTGACATATTTGATTCTTATACTTTAGATTTTAAAAGGATTTGTGTGGTCTGGGAGATAAATGCAAATGATTATGGGTTATGAGTTTTGGGTTTTTTTACTCGTTACTCATAAGCTCTACTAGTCTCCATAGAAATCTACGCAAAAACATAGTTTTTTTAGATTTCTTGCTTCGCGGCGAAATCTTTAAAAAGCTATCTCTCTTTCCAATAGACATGTCAGAGATAAAAGGTCAACATTGTCCCATTTGCGGAGGGAAAAAAGCTACTCTTCGTGAAGAAGAAGTAGAAATACCTCATTTTGGGAGAGTGTTTGTTCTTTCTATGGATTGTAGTGATTGTGGTTACAGAAAATCTGATTTAGAACCTGCAGAAAAGAAAGAACCTTGCAAATTCACTTTTGAAGTAACTTCGGATGAAGATTTAAACGTGAAGATTGTTAAGTCTGGAGATGCATTAGTAAAGATTCCTCACGTTATCACAATGGAACCAGGTCCAACTTCTAACGGTTACATTACAAATGTTGAAGGTCTTTTAGAAAGAGTGAAAAAGATTGTTGAATCTTCTGTTGAAGGTGAAGAAGATAAAGCAGTAAAAAAGAAAGCTAAAAACTTAGTAAAAAAATTAAATAAAGTTCTTGTTGGTAGAGAAAAATTAAAGATTATTATTGAAGATTCTACTGGACATTCTGCTATCATTTCAGATAAAGCACAAAAGAGTAAGCTTTAGGCAGATTTTTTTGATATTATTAAGTATCTATTGGAATTAGTTTTTATTCCTTTTTTTGTTTTATATTTTTTTTCAAATTCTTCTAAGAATTTTTTATCTTTCTCAATATCAAAATGTGGTATGATTGGGGTATTTTTAAGCAAAAATATTATGTCTTTCATATTATGAAAATATTGTGTGGCGTTATAAATTTCTTTTTTTATAATTTTAAACTTAAATTGTTTTAATTTTTGAATATATTTATTCATTGAAGTGTTATCTTTTTCTTCAAAACATTGTCCTCTCTCAAAAATATCTTTAATATTTTGTTTATCTCTTTCTCCGACTTGTTGTGTGATAAAGATTCCGTTAGGTTTTAGAACTCTAAATAATTCTTTAGTAGAGAATGGTGCATGTTTACAAGTAATAATATCAAAGTAATTTTTAGGAAAAGGTAATTTGTTAGCATCTGCTAATTTGAATTCAACATTTGAAAGGTTTGATTTTACTAAGTTTTTTTTAGCTGTAGTTATCATTCCTTTTGAAATATCAATACCATATGCTTTTTCAACAAATTTAGCTATTTGTAATAGTTTCTCACCACCTCCAGTTCCAATATCTAATAAAATTGTTTTTTTTTTAAGATGATTTTTTACAATTTCTAGAAAATTCCATTTTTTATCAATTGTTTTAACTCTTTTAAATATTTCATTAAAATCCCAACCAATATTTGAACCTACTTTTTCATATAGTTGTTTTTCGTAATCTTTCATGGTATCTAGTATTTAATTTTATTTTATAAAAGTTTTTGCAAAAAATAGAACTTTTTCTTAGAATTATTCTTCCTTCTTCTTAAACGCTTGCGGTAAATCAATCACATATTTACCTTCATCTAATTTAACAACAAGTGGATCACTTTTAAACATGTGTACTAAATCAAGTTCGTATTTTCCCGGGCCCATGATTCGAATAGTTTCCAAATCTAAAACTACTGGCTTATCACCAACTTCAGTTTTAATATGTAGAATTTCTGTAACGTCTTTTTCAATTTGAACTTTATCTTCAGTACTTAAGTTGTTAACCAACTCTTTACCACGTTCAATGTCTTTCTTTTTAATATAAAAAAATAATCTAGCGCCGCAACTGCAACCTTTAAGAATTTCTTGAGCACCATCCTGGTACATATTATTACATCTTACGCATTGATGTGGCATATCTACTTAAAAACAAAGAGAGTATATAATATTTTCGTACTAATAATCCAGTTTAAGAAACTTATTTTTTCTTTCTATATCTTTTGGCAGGAGGGGTTTTAGCTTCTTTAGTAAATAATTCAATTTTATTTGGGTTTTGTTCAATTCTTTTAACAACTGAAGCCGGACCAATAATAGTCATCCCTTGTCTATCTCCAAGAAGTAGATTAGCAAATGTACCTTTTACTTTTTGACCAAAATCTTGTTTACTTTTGTTTGGGTAAACAACGCTTAACTCAATGCCTTTAAATTTAGGAGAAATTTCTTCCATAGTAATTTCAATTAAGTCTGCTTCTTCTTGTTTCTTTAATCTTCCTTCCATTAAAACAATTTTGTTTTCTTTAACAATGTTAAGAAGTTTATTCACTCTTTTAGCAGAACCTAAATTTTCTATTTCCTGAAACGGAATAAATTGAAATGTAACCATCTTTTTTTTGCCTCTTTTGTTCTTGTTTTATTGATTAGTAAATCTTTATAGTTTTTAAAGGTTATCTTTTGACCTATATTTTGTTATCTCTATTTTGCTACTTTAAACAACATTTCATAAAAGTCTTCAACATTTTTACCATACTTCGCTGAGACTCCAACAACTTCATATTGGGGGAAAGCAGCTTTAATCACATCAATGTTTGATTTTTTTAAGTCAACTTTATTTGCGACAATTAATACTGGAATATTTCTAGCTTGCAGATTTCCAATAATAGTAATATTAACTTGTGAATACGGATCTTGAGTTGAGTCTAAGACCACAACAACACATTCCATTTCATCTAACCACTTAATGGAATCAATGACACCTTTCGTTGCTTCTTTAGCTCTTTCTTTAGCTTGTTTCTTTTTCATTCCTCTTTTCAAGAAGTCTTCATAATCAATTCTGGTAGCGATACCAGGAGTGTCTACCAAAGAAAAAGTTAATTCTTTACCTTTTTTATTTTTAATGTTAACTTGCTCTTTAATTTTAATCTCTCTAGTTTCGTGCGCTATATGAGAAACAGTACTCATTTCTTCACCTAACCAGTCTTGACAAATACGATTAGCTAATGTTGATTTTCCGCCGTTAGGTGGACCATATAATCCTAATTTAACATGGCTTTTTCTAGCAAACGGATTAAATTTAAGTTTACTTAAAAGATCTTTGAAAAATCCCATCTTTTTTTTATTTCAACCCCTCTTTGATAATAATAATGAATTTTGTAATGCTTATTAAAGTTTTTGGTTGTACAAAGGATATATTAATGTTAGTTAACAATTGTTCAAACAACAATTCCTAGCTTCTTAATCTTCCGATGCAAAGTTTCCACTCGAATCTTTAATTTATCAGCAGTTTTACCAACTTTGCCTTTACTTTCCTTCAAGGCCCGTCCTAAGAATTGTTTTTCAAACTCTTTTTCAGCTTCTTTCCAAGTAACATCTTGGTGCGGAATGACTTTAGCAATATTTCTAGATAATGTCCCAACTTCTTGATACATCTTTTCCATTTTTTGTGGCTGGATAATCTCTTTATATTGATCAAGGGTGGAACGTAAAGCTTGGTCAACAAAATGTTCTTGATAATCTTCTCCAGATTGAATTTTTTCTCTAACTGAATCAATATCAATACCTAACCTTTTAATTACCCGATGCACACTTCTTCTATCAATACCCAATATTTTTGCTAACTGAGAAATATTACCTTTCTGTAATCGCAATTCTCGTTTAAGAAATTCGGATTTGAAAACTTTTTTAGCGGCAGAGAAACTAAGATTACTTGGAACATAAATGTTCATTTGTGGATTTTTTAATTTATCAGATAGCTCTTCTCCAAACTGAGGGATAGTTATCCCCCAATGTTTTTCCATAGTTTCTTCTAACATCGGGGAAACTTTTTCTTTAATTGTTTCTTCTAAATCTTTTTTAGACATTTTTAAAAGTTTTTCTTAACAAAGTTCCAGTTGGCAAACCATAGAGAAAAATTAGTGTTGCTAATAATAAATGAAACTTATTATTTGTAACAAAAAAATAAGGAATGACAAAAATAAGATAATTAGATAACTCATAAATTGGTTTTATTTGCATAAATTCAATTATAAATAAAACAATTCCCAAAATTGTAAAAGGAATTAAACCGTAATAATTTTCAGCTAGATACAAATAATAGTTTATCAAAAAGAAAATGACAATAAAGATGATTTTTTTCAATAAAAGAAAATATTTTTTACCTGCTCTCAATTCTTCAGGAGCAATCAAAGCTAAGATTAATCCAAAAATTATTCCGGTAAGTGAAAAGAGTAATATCAAAATTTGGTTTAATAAATTCATTTTGTTTCCTTTTTAAAATTCTCTAAAAACTGGTCCCAATTTTCTTCTTTAATTACAGCACCACAAGCGTTTTCATGGCCGCCACCATAACCGTTAATCCCAACCAAAGCTTTTTCTAAAGCGCCTTTAATTGGAAATTTTGCTCTAAAACTACATTTCATTTCTCCAGATTTATTTCTAGCAATAATGACAATTTTTTTTGGATATACATTAGTGAGTTCATTAGCTAAATCTGCAGTAAATGACCATTTATTTTCTGCATAAAAAAATAATAATACTTTACTTCTAGACGCTTCCTTCTTTGCCAATGTTAATAGTTCTACATATTTTTCATTAATACCTGCAAAACGTTTATACAAAAATTTTCCTTGCGGGGTTTCTTGATTAAGAATCTCTTCAGGGGTTTTAATTCGAGTTAATATTTTCACACACTTTCTAACATCAGAAGTTTGACCTTTCAATAAGAAAGAGAATATTCTAACTAGTTCTCCAATTGGTTGTTTAAAAACAGCGTCATTAAGATCTTTTTTCTTAGACAATAACTTGGGATATTTTTCAATAAATTCATCAATGAAATCTGGCATATGCCAATCTGCTAAACAGCCAACGGTAGCAATCCATAAATCGTTTTTATTATCACTAATTTGATAAGCCATTCTTGTTACAGGAATGTAAGCATCGGGATCTTTTATCCGAGGATTAAAATATTTAACATTGTTTAATTCTTGTGGATCATGATGGTCTATATAGTAGATAGGTTTTTTTGCTGCGTCAACAAACTCTTGCTTTAAAACTGGAATGTCTAAAACAAAAATTTTATCAGGGTTATTCTCGACGACTTTATGCGATAATTTTGTATCTAGTCTTGGTGAAGTTTTAACAATTATTCCTCTTCCTTCTCGATGAATTCGATAAAGAAGTAAAAATGAACACAGTCCATCTGGATCGTCATCATAAAAGAATAAAGGGTTCTTTGCAGTGGCTAATTCTTCTTGTAAAAACGTGATTTCTTTTTCTGTTAACATTACGAATAATGAATTTTTGATGATATTTAAATGTTGGGGTTCATTTCTTTTAGACAATTAACAACCAAAATCTTTATAAAGCCCCCATATTCTAAGAGTAAAACACATGTGTATTCAATTAATCTTGAGTACGAAAAAGGTGATCCAAATAATTTTGAACGATTATTTTGACAAAATTCCTATATTTAAGTTAAGAATTGCGATCGGAACTATATAAACAAAGGATGTTTAAAAGAAATTCTAAGTATTTAGAAAATTCCCGTTGATCCTGCGGGAGATTGCTGCTATGAGAGTTCGACTAAGCCATGCAAGTCAGAGGGTCTCTTCGGAGGCACAGGCTGAATGCTCAGTAACACGTCAATAATCTGCCCTTGGGTCTGGGAAAACCTCGGGAAACTGAGGCTAAACCCGGATAGGTAAATATTACTGGAATGTTTTTTTACTTAAAAGCAATGCCCAAGGATGAGTTGGCGGCTGATTAGGCTGTTGGTGGTGTAAAGGACCACCAAACCTTTGATCAGTACGGGCCTTGAGAGAGGTAGCCCGGAGAAGGGTACTGAGACACTGACCCTAGCCCTACGGGGTGCAGCAGGCGC
>JABHRR010000069.1 GCA_018670095.1 Candidatus Woesearchaeota archaeon | reverse complement strand
GCGTGATCCTCTCCTGGTTTAACGCCACGATCATAAACTCTGAAATCTGCACCAAACTTTAAAGCCGTTTTAATAATGTAACCCCGATTACGCATATCTTTAAAGACGCAATATCTAATCTGAAAGTTTGGTTCCAACTTCCTTGCTTTTTTAACAAACTGTTCAAAGCTAACTTTTCTGCCCGCTTCACTTTTAACATCAAGTTTACCTTTCTCCATTAAATAATATGCTTCTAATAAAGATAGTTCAACTTTACCAGTTTCTGTTAAAGTTCCAAACCGAGATTGGTTATAGAATTCTCTCGCTTCATCAGTTACTTCCGTAACTACTCTCGCACCACCTAAGACTGCTTTTACCACTACTTTAGCTTTCTTAGATGTTGTCTCCTTTTCTTGATCTAATAAAGTTTCAGCCACTGCTGCTTTCTTAGACTTTGAAGACTTCTTTGTTTTCTTAGTTGTTTTTGTCATAAACATAGAAATAAGAATTCCTTTTTTAAATGTTATCTAAAATATACTTAAGAATACCAATAAGAGTGGTTTTAGTGAAACTGTGATTATTATTATCTATAAATCATTACACCTAAACCCCAAAACATTTATATATAATCCACAATAGTTATTACTTTTAGGAAGTAACGTTTGAAAAATAAAGTAGTCAAATAAAATGTGGAAAAATAAACTTGTAGAAAAAGTAAAAAGAAATTATCACACTAGCTTTAATTATCTTAAAAAAAATCATATTATAACTTCAATGGGTATTGGCATTACTTTGGGTGCGCTTGCTTCAGTCCTTAGTTTAAATGATGTAAAGAAAGAGCAAGACCCTAAAAATAAGCAAAACATTCCCGGCCCTAAGATTGAAGAAGTTCTTGAACCCGCCATTCCAAAAAAAGATAATGAACAAGAACTGGAGAAACGGCTTTACATACCAACCGATAAAACTAAAGATCCCTGGAACTACTTTAATCATAAAAAAACAAAAACAAAAATACATTCAAAAAATTATAAAAAATTCAGTCCTAGGCAACGGTTAAAAACAGCAAGATGGCTTGCTAAGAAATATCCTAAAGGTAATATCAATCTGCCTAAACCAATCACCAATCCAACATATAATTATGGTTTTACAGAAATGACTAATTATTTTACGTCTCGTTGTGAGGATTATAAATGTTGGAGTGGGTTAGAAGCAGCCTGTAACAGTACAAGAAAAGCTTGTGACAGCCATAGGAGAGATGTCTTTTGTGGTGGAGTAAGAATGGAAGGTTCTGGCATCTGTGAGTGTGACGGTGACCTAAAAGCATATTCCCATAATGATTTTAATTCAAAAGGTACAAAAACAAAAAACAAGTGTGATGGTGGCGAAATTGTTAATAAGCATTATAGAGGGACTGCAGCTACAGGAACATCAATATTCGAACATCGTACAATTGCTGTGAATCCTAAATTTATTCCGTATGGCTCTTTAGTTTTCATAGATTGGCCAAATGTTCCAAATGATCCAAATAGAAAAGGAAAAGCAAAAGAGCTGTTTGGTGGATGGTATATTGCAGAAGACACAGGTGGAGCATTCAAAAAATTACCAAAGATTGATGTTTATACTGGGGTTGGTCATGAAGCAAGAGATTTAGGGATGAGAGTAATTACAAGAAGATTTCCTAAATGTGTGAAAGCCGGGAGATGTGAAGTTGGAACAGATGCTGCAAAAGTAAAATATGGTCCTGCTGTATGGGTAATACCTCCTGAGGAAGTTAAAGATTATTTAAGACATCACAATGTAGTCTTCTAAGAACAAAATTTAAATAAGATTAATCTTTGCCAGATAAATAGGTGATACACATGAAACAAATATTTGTAATATTAGCAATCGTAATTCTAAGTTTATTTATTATGGGTTGTAGCGAAACTGTTGAAGAACTTCCCGTAAAACCAGAAGGAACCCCTGAACCAGCAGCTGAAGAACCTATTGAAGAACCGGTAACAGAAACAGCACCAATTGAATTAAAAGTAATTAAAGTTACAGGAGAAAACTATAAATTCATGATGGATGGAAAAGAAAATCCTGAAATTAAAGTTAAAGTTGGTCAAAAGATCAAGATTGAATTTACCAGCACTGAAGGTTTCCACGATTTCGTTATTGATGAACTGAACGCTAAAACTGATAGAGTTAATTCCGGAGGATCAACTTCTGTAGAATTTGTTGCAGATAAAGCAGGAACTTTTTCATATTATTGT
>JABHRR010000068.1 GCA_018670095.1 Candidatus Woesearchaeota archaeon | reverse complement strand
TTCTGGTTTATCAAAAGCAACGTATCTTGGTAATTTTGGGAACGGACTTTTACCAAAATAATGTCTTCCAAAAACATGTTTGGGATTAATTTTTGTAATTACTTCATCAGCAACAGTTGCAATAGAATCTCTTACTTCTTGTTCCAACAAAGAACTTTTGTAGATAGCATGGTCAACTTTATTTAACCCTTCTTCTGTTAATCTAAAATATCTAGCACGAATTCTTTGTGGATGTTGATCATCAAACCTAAAAATATCTCCACCACATCTTAAACTATAAATCATATTATGAGGGTAAAGACGATAAAGCCCAAGAGGTTTTTTTAATTGAATTAAAGAAGTAAGAATTTCTTCTTCTCGAACCATATTATCTGTAAGACTTGCTAATTGTGAAACTACAACTAGACTCTTCTCATAGTTTGTTGCTATAGTATCTCTGATTGAAGGAAACATAGAAATTAATTTTTTGAAGCTATTTATATAATTTTTGGTTATTTTAAAATAAAAGAAATAAAAAGAAAATTAAAAAAAAGAAAACTATTGTTTTCTCGAGTTAGCTCTTCTACTTGGACGTGCTTTCTCATAGCCTAAACCTTTTCCTCTAAGTCCTCTACTCTTTCTTGCAGTAGAAGTTTTTCCTCTAAAGACTCTGCTATGATGTTTCTTATCTTGTAACCAAGCTAGATTCTTATCAGACTTAATCACCGGATGGTTTGGATCTACAAAAATAACTTCGTACCAATAATGTTTACCATCTTCAATTACCCAATAAGAATTTAAAAGTGTAAGATTCTTGAATTTTCTTTGACAACGCTCTTCAGCAATTTGTTTATAGTTTTTACCTAAATCTAATCTAGTTCCGTAACGTTTTGGCCTTCTTCCTTTTTTAATCTGTGGTCTTGTATGTCCACCACGAAGAACTCTTTGCCTAACAACAACAAATCCTTGTTTAGCTTTATAACCTAATGAACGAGCACGATCAATTCTTGTTGGTCGTTCTAATTTTACAGTAGAATTCTCTTTTCTCCACTTAATTAATCTTTCACGCCATAATTCCGGCATGTTTTCTTTTGGTTTCTTCCAAAGATTTCTTACATGTTTGTATAATCCCATTTTAATTTAGCCTCCTAATTTGCTTTCATTTTATACCAGTTCAGGCAAGCTACTGCCCACATTCAGGTATATTTTAGTTAATAATGGATGTCATTTAAAAAGGTTTGCTGAATTGTTGGAATGTTTTTACTATTAATGTAAGAAGGAAATAAAACCAACTTTTATAAATAATTAAATTATTCTTAAGAATAGGTTATATTTATAACCAAAAAAGAGGTGTTTAAGATGAAAAAAAGTATTTTTATGATATTATGTTTGTTAGTTGTGGCTATGTTCTTGATTGGTTGTGTAGAAAAAGAATTAACAACGGAAGAGGAACAAGCATTAGAATCTGAACTTGAACAATTATCTGAAGAAGAATTGAATCAAGTTATTGAAGAGGGAGAAAGTGAAGAAAGTAAGGCTTTAGCAGGACAGGCTTACCGAAGAAGAAGTTTTGGAAAATATAGTTACAAGCCATCAATGGTATTAAAAACTGCTTACAAAATACAGTCTAAGCGGGTAGTAAGAGCTGGAATCGCTTACGTTCTCGGTGAATCTGATTATGTCTATGCTTTTAACACTGCAACTGGTAAAGAGAAGTGGGCTTATAACACTGATGATGCTTTCACTGGTCCAATAGTAATAGAAGGACGCACAGGATACGTTATCGGTGAATCTAATTATGTTTACGCTTTTAACACTGCAACTGGTGAAGAACTGTGGGCATACAATACTGATGATGCTTTCACTGGTCCAATAGTAATAGAAGGCAGAATAGGATATGTTTTAGGTGAATCTGATTATGTTTACGCTTTTAACGCTGCAACTGGTGAAGAACTTTGGGCATACAATACTGATGATGCTTTCACTGGTCCAATAGTGATAGAAGGCAGAGTAGGATATGTTATCGGTG
>JABHRR010000067.1 GCA_018670095.1 Candidatus Woesearchaeota archaeon | reverse complement strand
TGATATAATTTTCTTAACTCTTTCTCTTCCATCACAACCATCTCAAAGAAATATATTATTACCTAAAACTTTATAAATCCACCTCTAAATTAAGCTATTATGGATGATTACGAACAAATGCTGAAGAAAGCGCAAGAAGAATTGCCGGAAAACATTTCTCAAGGAGAACGTTTTGTTATTGAAAATGTTAAAGGGCATTTAGAAGGAAAAAAGACAGTTTTAGTAAATCTTCATGCCATTGCTAAAACTTTAGGTAGAGATATCCAACATTTATTAAAATACTTGTTAAGAGAACTTGCCACTCCTGGAAAAGTTATCCGTGATCGAGTTTTATTAGGAACAAAAGTTTCTGCTAAAATGATTAACAAAAAAATTAAAAAATATGCTTCTGAATTTGTTTTCTGTTCTGAATGTAATAAACCAGATACAGAACTAACTGAAGAAAAAGAAATTACTTATTTGAAATGTTTAGCTTGCGGGACAAAAAAACCTGTTAAATCTTTAAGATAAAATGATCGTTAACACTAAAAAAACTCCAGAAGGATTAATTTTAATAGTAACTGATTCTAATATTATTAACCAGAAATTTGAAGAAGGTAAAAAACAATTAGATTTAACCAGCAAATTCTACCAAGGGGAAGAAAAGTCTAAAGAAGAAATTAAAGAATTAATTAATGATGCTCATATTCTTCATCTTACCGGTAAAGAAGCTGTTGCTTTCGGTAAAGAATTGAACCTTGTAGAGAACATCATTACAATTAAAGACATCCCTCACGCGGAAGTTTTATTGTAATTTAACCAATAAAATCGCCCAAACCTGCTTGTTTCTCTTTCTCTCTCCCAAAAATATCTTCTACATTCAATTGTAACATATCAATCGTCTGTTTCAAATAGGGAGAAAAATTATATTCTCGAGCAAGACGTAAAGAATGACCTAAATATTTTACTACCGAACCTTCAGAAATTGTAAAAATTAACTTCCCTGCAGGACATTCAGTACATTTCCCTAATATTGGTGGTCTACGATATTTAGCATTACATTTCACACAACGAAATTGTTGCATTGAAAATTTACGTAAATTTCCTCGAATATCTTTAAAGAAATGTTTTTGAATTACCAACATCGCTACGTCATCCATGTCAACGGCACGAACTTTACGGGCAATTTCCATTTGTCCAAACAATTTATCTTCCATTGTAGGAATAGTTTTGTAAGCTGAACATAAAACGCCTTTATTCAAATTACTTACCCAATGTGTATAACCAAAATTTTCCAATTGTGATTCTTTACCTAAACGATCACCTAACTGTTCAACTTTTTTACCATCAATTTCCCAAGGTTTTCTCATTTCTAAAGCAGCTTCATATAATTCTAAGGGATATTTCCAGACAACATCCATTCCGTGCACTTGATCATCAACCTCTGCTGGGTTTAATGTTGAAGTTAATACTAACGGGGCATCCATTGTTTTTGCACCACGCCGTTCAGGTAAATATTGTCGAGAAAAATTCAATAAAGCATCCATTAAAAGTAGAATTGCAGCTTCATCACCATCACAGTCCCTACGCATTCCGGCATGATACATCGGATGTGCTAAGAAACCTTGCGTTTCAGAAAAACCGATTATTCTTCCAATCAATCCTGCAGAAATGTGCGGTGCTAAACCAATAACTAAATGCCCCACTAAATCTTCTTCTTTTTCCAAATTATAAAAAGATTTTTTACCATAAAATTTAATCAATAATTCATCAATAAAATTGCATACTCTACTCAAAACTTTAGGTCCAGATTCTTCTAAAGAACCAAATCCAGGTAAAACTATATCTTGCGGTTTCAATTCCATAATTTGTTCTTTGTCAACTAATTCTTTACCATAAATATCTTTTTGATATCCTAACTCTTTTAACTTTTCAATAGACGTTTTGATTTCTTTAGCTTTGAAGTGAGTAAGAGGCATCTCTGTACAATCGTAACGTGTCGTCCCATCTTTGTTAACGTAAAGACAATGTTTAGCTCTTAAAATTCCTTTTGACAAATGTTCTAATATTCTTTCTTTATTAGAAAGTCCTCGCACCCCTTTAATTAAATCTGGATGTAATCTTTCTCCAATTCTTTCTTTGGCTTTATTAAAATAATAACGAATATCTAAATCCTGAACTTTGTAACGTTGAGCTTTACCATGTCGACAAGTATCTTTTTCTAAATCTCCACAAAAACGACAATGATATTTTTTTTCACAAACATTATTACATTCTTCACAATTAGAATAAATCATCTCTTTTTTACATTTCAAACAATAAAAAAGTGGAAAAGTACTCCTTATTTTTTGATGTTGTAAAGCTGCTTGAAAACTTCTTAATCGATCCCCCTCATCCCCTACAGGAAACATTACTTGTGGACTACCGGTCATTGAACGCATTTTAGCTTTTTCTGGACGGCCCATTCTCGCCCCAATAAAAGTGCCGGCTTTATCTCTAATTGTTAAACTGCAAAGAAAATTAACTATTTCTAAACCATCCTTATCCACAATTGATTCTGAAGACAAATTAATATCTTCTAAACCTTTCTGATCTTTAAAATCAAAACAAAAAGCAAAAATATTAGCTTCTTTACGAGACAAAATTAAATTTTCTTTATTAACAATTTGATGAGTAACACCTAAATTATCCAATAATCTTTTTACTTGTTGATGTTGTTCATTCTTCTCATAAAATGGTAAAATTATTTTTTTGATTCCTTCTTCATCAATTTTAATTTTTCCATCGTTAAACCAATCCATTAATGATAAAATGTCTTTGCCCGAAATAAGTTTCCAATAAAAAGTATAATCTGGATGTAAAGGCACGTTTAACTTTTTACTTATCTTTAACGCTTCTTGCCAATCAGGTTTTTCAAATAAAGGTTTCTCCAAAATACTTTTTAATTTTGTTTCTTCTATCTTAATCAATTCTGCAGCTTTTTTAATTCCCTCTTCATTAAACAAATTGTTGATCGCTTTCTCAACTTCTAAAGCCCACCATTCTGGACAATAACCCGCGGGTACTAAATTTTGTCCGTTCTCTGAAAAATCACCATAATTAAACAAAATATCACCTAAAAACAGTATTTCTTTAATTTGTGAAAGATAATCTTTTGCTTCTTTTTCAGAATCTAATTGCCTAACAGAACCATCTTCCAATAATACGATCGGCCCTTCAATAGTATC
>JABHRR010000066.1 GCA_018670095.1 Candidatus Woesearchaeota archaeon | reverse complement strand
ATTTATTGTTCAACCAGAGGAGAAAGAACATCGGAAACCAAGTCCATTATGTTTAAATCCAGCTTTGGATTATTTACAAGAGAAAGGAATTTCTACAAAGGAAATTATTTCTGTTGGCGATCATCCGGATGATTATTTAGCTGCTCGTGATGCAGGGATAAGTTTTATTGCGGTTTTAACAGGAGAAAGTACTAAAGAAGATTTTGTTGAGTTGGGATTGGATGAAAGTATGGTGATTAATAATTTAGGGGAATTAAAAGAAAAGATAAATTAATTCTTATTATTTTTTTATTCCGACAACCATAACTTCATGTTTTCTGAACCATATTCCAGATTCTGTTTTTCCGTTAAGCTGATAAGGTTTTGTATGTTGTTCTACAATCTCATCAAGAACATCGTCATCTTTTTGTTCATCAAAAGCACGTACAGCTCTATTACCTAAAGTTTTTAGAAAATGTACTAACGCAGGTTTAGTTGGCAAATAACAATCAAAGAAAAACTGATGAGTTTCTGAAATCTCAAAACCATTTGTTTCTAATTCTTCTTCAAGGAGCATTATTCTTTCTCCTTTTTCCATTTCCATATTGTATCCTCTGGGTCCTTCATTATCATTACCAAACATGGCTTTTAATTCTCTTTTGTCTTCTTCGCCAACTTTCCAAACGTAAAATTTGCCTTCTGGTTCTAATACTCGATAAGCTTCTGAAGTACTATGGCCAATTGGTCCTAACAGAGAAAGAACAACATTAATACTTTGATCATTTACTGGTTGTTGATCTAAAGGACAAGTGTAAAGAAGAGGTTGATCATTTTCTTTTTTTACCCCATCAATCATTTCTGGTTTTGGGTTTGTTCCAATGTATTTCTTTTTACATTGTTCTACAAATTGTAAAGATCCAGATCCGGGCATAATCCCTATTTCTAAGATTCTTGAATTATGGTTAATGCCTTTTTGGATATAATCCATAATGTTTGGAGCATCAATATTTACTTCTTCGTCAAGTACTTTTCTATATGCGTCTGGTGTTTCCATTTTATTATTCTTCGTGATGTTTGAATTCTTCGTCCATCTTTTTTAAATAATCTTTAACACGACTCATTACAGACTTCAGTAAGAAGCCTTCTACTTTTTCTTCGAAGATTTCAGATAAATTACTAAACTCAGTTACTCGATACAAGTTAGCGTTAGTTTCAATTAAATGCAAGTCTTTCAATCTTTTCAATTGTCTTCTGATGTTTGAGGAAGCAATTCCTAACATTGGTAACTTAGATTCCTTTCTGATGTCCATCACATTATTCTTAACTTCTTCAGAATGCAATTGTTCTTTTTGTTGTTTTGCTTTTAGTAAAACATGCAGAACGTCTACTACCACATCTCTACTGTCTCCAGGTTGTAATAAGCCAACTGACAAACAGAATTTTCTGACCAAATCACGATCATTCATCGTTGGTTTTTCATAACGTCTTAATGTAATTTCCGCAAGCGGAGTATCCCTACTAATTTTTGCTATTTTAATCACCACCTAATTTTTTATTTATGTAAATACCAGAAGGTAAGTTTATTACCTTCTTTTTTATCTAATCGACAAAAAGAGAATCGTTCTAATTGTACTAAGTCTCCTTCTTTTAAATTTAACATACTTTTTTCTCCCAATCCTAAAGCGTGAGAGTTATCTTCTAAAACTACTTCCGTTACAACATTATCTTCAACCGGAAGCCAATGAATAATCATTCCTTTATTTTTTGCGTTTTTGAAATCTTCATAATCTTCAGAGACAAATAAAAACTTTCTATCTTTGACTTCAAAATTGCAATAATCCATTAATCTGTAGATCTTTCCTTCTACAAACTTTTCATAATCATCTTCAGCAATATTAATTTCATCATGGACAGTTAAAGTTCTTTGTCCTCGATCTGGAAAGTCTGGATGCAAATCTAATTGCACGGCTTTCTTAGGAGAGTTTAAAATTTTAATTCCAACCGGATCATGAATAAAGAAATATCTGTTAGATTTCTCTTCAATTAGTTCTTTATTGAAAGCGTTAATATTTTTCCAGAATTCTTTTTGGGAAACTGTTTTATCATTTAAACTTAAACCAATTTCTAAAGCATATTTTCTGAAAGCGCCTGCTTGGTATCCTCTTTTACGTAAAGCAAGAAGAGTCATTAATCTAATATCATCCCAGCCAGTATATTCACCTTGTTCAATGGCAAGTTTAGTTTTTGTTGTTGATAATTTGAAACCTTCAAAATTAATTCTGCCCCAATGTTTATATTCAGGAGTTTTCCATCCTAAATATTTCATAATTAAAGCTTCTTTAATACCATTATCATGGTGGTCTTTTCCATTAAGAACATGGGTGATTCCAAGTTCATGGTCATCAATAGCAACAGAGAAAACCATTAATGGCCAGACTCGTTGTTCTTTACCAGTTTTTGGATGCACTCTTTCATTAATTCTCATCAAAGAAAAATCTCGCATTGCGGGGTTTTTATCTTTAATATCTGTTTTTAATTTCAGAACGGCTTCTCCTTCTGCATATTCGTTAAACATTTTTGCATAGCGGATTTGTTGTTCTTTAACTTCTAAATCACGGCAAGGACAGGCTTTCCCTTCTTTTTTCATTTCTCGCCATTCATCTAAGTTACAAGTACAAACATAAGCTTTATTTTTTTGTACTAATTGTTCTGCATAATCATAATAAATTCCCAAGCGTTCTGATTGAACTATAACTTGCGAAACATTGTTGTCTGTAAGCCAGTTGGTATCATCTTCAATTAATTCATAAGCGTTTGGATAAATATTATCAGGATTAGTATCTTCAATTCTAACAATGAATTTGCCATTATACATTTTTACATATTCATAATTTAATGAAGAGCCGTAGGCATGACCAATATGTAATGGGCCAGAAGGAGAAGGAGCAATTCTAACTACGAACTTTCCTTCTTTTGCATTTGGTAATTCTTTTAATGGGCCTTTGATTTCTTTTTTCTTTTCTTTTAATAGTTCTGGAGCAATTTCTTCTAATTTTGATTTTACTTCTTCTTTGGATAACGAAGAAATCTCTTTAATTGTTTTATCAATTTCTTTGAGAACTTTAGGAACATCTTTCTTCAATTCCGGATTGTCTCTTAAAGTTAAACCAAGAACGACTTTTGGATTAACAGAACCGAATTCATAAACGTTCTTGAGGCAATGTTTGAGACTAATTGTTTCCATCACTGATTGTAAAGAAGAAGTTATTATTAAATCTTTTGATTGTTGATTGATTAAATATTGTTATGGAATCTTAATTTCTAGAATTTGCCTCGTTCTACTAGCTTCTTCATTCTTCTTACGAACGCTTCGGCTTCATGATAATATTTTTCGTATTCTGGTCCAGAAATTTGTTTAATCTCTCGATGAGTAATCATTTTACTTAATTTATAAAATCGGTGCATACTTTCGACATATTTCTTCTCTAACAATTTATGTTTGACATAAACTTTATCTAAAATTTCTGCAACATGTTCAGGAGTAGGAGGGACTTCATTTTTACGCATTAAAGCGGCATGGGCGGAATCAATTACTGCCCAATACAAATCTAAAGTAGCTTGCAATAAATGCCATCTACTATTTAGTAAAGTTCGTGGAGCTCGACCAAAATATCGCCAGACAGATTCTTCTGAAGGACGAACTCGACCTTGTTGTAATAATTTTTGTAAAGGTTCAAAGAAACCAGTATCAATTATACCCACTCCGTCTCTTAGAATATTAACAGCAACAGGATCGCCAGCTTTAACATATTCCCAAAAAGAAGTATATGTCATTGAAGTTACATGTAATTTTGAAGAAGTATTAGCAATAATGCTTTCAATAATAATTCGATAACTTTCAACTAAAGCGTCATTAATTTGAAAAGAAATGTCGTTACTAACAACTAAAACATCAATATCACTTTCTTTAGTAGTTTGTCTACGAGCAGAGCTACCAAAGATAATTGTGCCCATAATAAAATCTCCCAGTTCGTTTTTTAGTTGTTGAGAAAACTTTTGAGCGATTTTAAAGTCATCAGTGGGATATTTATGAATGTTCTCGTTCTCTTTTTTCATGATTTTAAATTCCATTATTTTATTTAAATAGTCTGGACTTTATTAAGCTTTTTTAACTATTATTGAGTAGATAGTGCATTAATTGTGACTTATATGCCATAATTCAGCAACCTTTTTAAACCCAACTATAACCCTAATCGAGATGTACGACACAATTATAATCGGAGCTGGTCCTGCGGGATTGGCAGCAGCAATTTATTGCGGAAGAAAAAAACTAAAAACTGCTATTGTTACCATTGATGTTGGTGGGCAAGGGAATTTAACTTCTCACATTGAAAATTATCCTGGAGCTTTACCACAATCAGGAATGGAACTGATGAATATATTCAAAACTCAAGTAGACAAGTTTGAAGCGGAATTTATTTATGGTAAAGTAATGGAAATAAAGAAAGTTAAAGATACTTTTGAAGTAATTTTGGGTAATAATGAGAAATATGAAGCAAAAACAATTATTTTAACTTATGGAAAAGTTCCTCGAAGATTAGGTATTCCTGGCGAAGATGAATTTTTTGGTAGAGGAGTAAGCACTTGTGCTACTTGTGATGGGCCATTATACAAAGATAAAGACGTAGCTATTGTTGGCGGCGGTAATTCAGCAGTAGAAGCGGCTTTAGACATTTCTTCATACGCAAAAAAAGTTTATCTTATTCACAGAAGACAAGAATTTCGAGCTGATGAAGTTACTGTTGAAAAATTAAAACAAAATCCAAAAATTGAATTAGTTTTAGATAGTGTTCCTGTTGAAATAAAAGGGGATAAATTTGTCGGTGCAGTAGTTGTTGAGAACAAAGTTACTAATGAAAAGAAAGAATTGCCAATTACGGGATTATTTTTAGAAATTGGTTATGTAGTTGATAGCAGTATGGTTAAAGATTTAGTTAAGATTAATGAAAAGAACGAAGTTGTAATTAATTCTGTGGGAGAAACATCTTGTCCGGGAATTTTTGCTGCTGGTGATGTTACTAATACTCCTTACAAACAAGCGATTATTGCAGCGGGTGACGGAGCGAGAACAGCATTACAAACTTATGGCTATTTAACAGGAGGAAAAGTAACTCCAGATTGGCATTAAGAGGTGAAAAAGATGAAAAGAATATTAATTTTAACAATGTTAGTATCAGCATTATTTTTAGTTAGTTGTAATAAAGAAACCGTTGATCCTTCTCTAGATGAATTTGCTACATGTTTAACAACTGCAGGGGCAGAGATGTATGGGTTGTACAACTGTGGACATTGTAAAGATCAAAAAGAAATGTTTGGCAGTTCTTTTAATAAAATAAATTATATAGAGTGTAGTGTTGATCAAAAGAAATGTGCGGAAAGAAATATTAAAGGGGTTCCAATTTGGTTTTTTGCTGATGACTCTTCTTTAAGTGGAGTACAAAGTTTTGTTAATTTAGCAAAAAAAACTGGTTGTCCATTGCCTTAGGAATATTTAGAACCAATATATTTATAAAGTTCATTTTATTTTTTATTATTAATAAAAGGGTGTAAAGATGAAAAAGTTACAATTATTATTATCATTGTTTATTGTTTTGTTATTAATGCCATTAGCTTATGCTGGCGCAAATGAACTAGTTATAGGGAATTCTGCACAATTAAAAGTTACTTTACAATCTCAAACTCCTGATCCAGTAGAGCCGGGACAGATTGTTACTGTTAAATTTAAAATTGAAAATGAAGGTAAAGAAACTAATGATGATGTGATTGTGAGACTTTTACCAAAATTTCCTTTTTCAGTTTATGGTGATGATGGTCAGAAAAATATTGGGAAACTAAGGGCAAGTTCTACTGGTTCAGATGCAGAAATTGTTGAATTTAAACTTAAAGTTGCAGAAAATGCAGTTGAGGCAGAAACAGAGTTGGAATTACAAGTTCAAATTGGAACTTCTATTTTTAATTTTGATGAGGATGATTTTACTATAGATGTTCAAACTCAGGATGCAGTATTAGATATTACTGCTATTACTTCTGAACCAAAACAAATTGCTCCAGGAGAAGCGGGAGAAATTACAATTATGGTTAAGAATTTAGCAGATTCATTGTTGAAAGATATTAAATTTAAATTAGATTTTGACGATGATGATTTACCTTTAGCTCCTTACCAATCTTCTTCAGAAAGAAGAATTTCTCAACTTCAGTCTGGTTATCAAAATTCTTTAAAGTTTAAAATGATTGCTGATCCTGAGGCCTCTCCAGGGTTATATAAAGTTTCAGTGACAATAACTTATAATGATGAGAAAGGGAACGGT
>JABHRR010000065.1 GCA_018670095.1 Candidatus Woesearchaeota archaeon | reverse complement strand
TGTCCGATATAATTTAGTGGCAGCAGCAACATATTTAGTACTTCTTAGTCTGCCTTCAATCTTCAACGAAGAAACACCCATCTTAATCAAATTAGGAATCTCTTTTACAAGACACAAATCTTTCATACTCAACAAATATTTACCGTTATACTTTCTTCGACAAGGTTGAGCGCACAATCCTCTATTACCTGAACGTCCTCCAAGAAATGAAGAGAAAAGACATTTTCCAGAGTAAGAGAAACATAAGGCTCCCTGAACAAATATTTCTGTAGGCAATTTAGTTTTGTCGATGAAGTTCTTGATTTCTTCTTGAGATGATTCTCGGGGCAAAACTATTTTGTCAGCATCTTTAATTAAATCATAAAAGTGAGTGTTAGTAATCGTTGTTTGCGTACTTAGATGAACTTCTAAACCAGGGAAATTCTTTTTGATGATTGGCAAGAAAGAAAGGTGTTGAATAATAACCGCATCAATTCCATCCAGATATAATTGGGTTATAGTTTTAAAGAATTCTTCAATCTCTTCATTTTTAATCAGAATGTTTAATGTACAATAACATCTTACTCCGTTTTGATGGCAGTAATCAATAACTTCTTTAATCTTCTCTAGCTTGAAATTATCTGCTCGTCTTCTGGCATTGAATTTGTCAATACCAAAGTAAACTGCATCTGCGCCATTTTCTACTGCTGCTGCTAAGTTTTCTTGATTTCCTACTGGTAATAATAATTCAATCTTCATCTTATGTTAAAAAAATAACCGGATTTATATTATTATCCTCCAGAAAGTTTATAATTTAGAACATAATCATTTAAGAGATGGAAAAAGATTTAGAAAATGTTGTTAATTTAGATTTTTTTCATCCTACCTGGGATGCAAAAGCAGAAGCGCCAAAGTTCATTAAAGAAGAACATCAATATAATCCTGAAGAAACTGGTAACCAAATACCTCTGGGGTTAATTGTTGAAAGTCGTTCTGGTTCAATACATTTCACTTACATGGCTTTAGATCATCTGCCTAACAAGGTTGAGGATTATTTTCTTCGTAAAGCAAAAGTGTTAAAATCATATTTAGGAGTAAGTTATGATTCTTTTTGCATGGCTGAAAAAATTTTTAACAGAGGATTACCTTTAGATCGTTTAGATCGAGTTGATAAAGAATTAACAATATCTGAGCAAGAAAAAGAAAAGATTAAAAAGTACAGGACAAATTAAACTACTAAAATGATAAAAATAGCCCAAGGGGCAGAAGCGATTATCCATAAAGATAACAATACAGTTATCAAAGAACGTTTTAGTAAGAAATATCGTTTACCGCAAATAGATGAATCTCTGCGTCAGTTCAGAACAAGAAGAGAAGCTAAAGTTCTTCGTAAATTAGAAGAGATGCAATTTCCTTCTCCACAATTAATAGATTTCTGTGATAAAAGAATGCAAATAACTATGGATTTTGTTCCGGGAGAAAAGTTAAGAGACGTTCTAATGCGAGGAGATGAATATCAACAATTCGCTGAAGAGGTTGGGCAAAAGATTGGAAAGTTACATGCACATGATATCATTCACGGCGATTTAACCACTTCCAACATGATCATGAGTAATGAAATTAAATTCATCGACTTTGGGTTAAGTTCATTCTCCGACAAAGTTGAAGATAAAGCCGTAGATTTGTTTTTATTAGACCGAGCTTTAGAAAGTAAACATTACCAACATTATCCAGAAATCTTTGACAAAGTTCTAGCTGGATATGAATCTGTGTATCCAGAGGCTAAACATGTTTTGGAAAGGTTTGTTGCCGTGAAGAAACGTGGAAGAAACAAGAAGAAATAAATAAATTTATAAACAATCTTTCTTTACTTATCTTTGATGGATGTTAACCAAATAAAATTATTCTTTGCTGGACTTCTGTTCATGGTAACTATTGACACTATTTTTATTTTTGGGATCATGGGTAAATTCTACAAATCACAATTAGGAGATTTAGCTAGAAAAGCAGCAGTTACAGCTTTACCAATTGTTTCTGCTTTATTAGTTTGGACCTTAATTATTTTAGGGATATTGATTTTTGTATTGCCAAAAGCAAATTTATGGTGGCACGCAACAATATTTGGGGCTATTTTTGGGTTAATAGTTTATGCAGTATATGACTTAACTAATTTAGCAACACTACATAATTGGCCAATTGTAATGACGATTATGGATATCATCTGGGGCGGTTTTATTTGTGGGTTAACTAGTACGGTTTTATTTTTTGTAAATAAGATGTTTTAAATGTATATTTTTAAGAAAAGATAGATTTAAATAATTTAGTTTAACTTAATTAGACATGACAAATATTGGTGCAATTAAAGTACTAAACAAAGATTATTCTAAATGTGAAGCTATTGTTTGTGTTGCTGACGGTCAGAGTTCAATTCTTGAAAGACAATACAAAACAGATATCGCTATGAAACTCTCTAGGGTCGGAAAACATAGAAATTTTATTCTAATGGGAACTGGTTCTGGCAATTATATTAATCAAATAGCTTTTGAATTACAACAAGAAGAATTATACTTTTTAGAAGATATCCCTAACCAAATATTTTCTCTCACTTCTAATATTAAATTTAAGAAAAATGATGGTTTAAATTTTATTATTGCTGGCATGGATAGAAACCAACAATTAAATGCTGCTAATATCATCTGTAATGGCAGTATAACTTTTCCTATTGATACCATCTATTTTGATGGTAGTGGTAAACGTCATGTTGATGACTACCTTAAATCGGCGAATGATTTTGGAAAATCTTTATTTCCCAAAGATTTAGCAACAGCAGTAACTTTGGCTTATGAATTTTCTAAAAAGGGTGCTAATGATCTCTTTGTTAATGATAAAGCCCAGTATGGAATAATCTTTAATAAAGGTATTAGTACACTTTATCATCCAGAGATAGAATTAGGACCTGAACGAAGCCGATATGAACAAGATCTGCTTGGTATTAATCATCCTAATGGGAAAAATATCTCTTTTGAAGAAAGAAAAAAAATGGAAGAAATTAATTATTCTGTAGATCAATCATTGTTAATGTTATACACTGCTTTCCAATCTGATTTATGTGATCATGCTTATTATAAATTTATGTTAACGCAATCTGCTGATCTTTGGGCTGATGGAAGAATTAAATTAAGCGAACTAGAACTAATCAAAGATAAACGTCAGAAATCTAAAGAGATTGTAGGATTAGCCGTAGATGCATTAATTAAAAAAGGACCAGAAGCATTACTTGGATACGTTAATGATTTTATGGAAAGACAGAAAGAAATACAAAAACATCTTTTGCCATAATATATCCTACAACTTCTAAGTATTTAAATAATTCAACGTATTTCCACTATTTATGACCAATGATTCTTCAATTGACGAAATTGTAACTTTAGTTGGTAAAGTAGTAATGGTTTTAAACGAATCAGACCTTTATGTTGGAAAATTGGAAAACAAATCACCATTAACATTAGAAGCACCATATTTATTGATCAAAAAAGATAAAGATAAAATGGCTATTGTTCCACACACAGAAAAATTATCCGAGCTAGAAGGGAAAATGGGTCTTTATAATGAAGGGAATTTAGGTAAAAATATGAGATTCTTATGTTATTCTCCAAAAGATGAAATGGTTCTAGCAAAAATGATTGATGGAATTTATAACTAACTTAACAGCCAAACTATAATCGCTTTCTGCATATGCATTCTATTTTCTGCCTGATCAAATATTATTGCGTTTGGATGGTCAACTGCATCTCGAGAAATCTCATAACCAAGGTGGCAAGGCATACAATGCATGATCTTTGCTTGCGGACAATAAGTATCAATCAATTTAGCATTTAATTGAAAAGGTAAAAGGGTTTCTTTTTTACGATGATATTCTTCTTGAAATTCCGGTTTAACTTTACCCTCTTCAAAGAATTCCATGTTCATCCAAGTATCTGTATGGACGTAATCAGCATTTTGTAATGCAGAAGATAAATCTAAAGTTCTTTCCACCATTCCGGTAGCAAGTGCTTGTTGATTCAATTCTTCATCAACTGAATCTTGGTCAATCTCAGGAGTAACAATCACAAATTTAATTCCCAATTTAGCACAGGCTAACATTAAGGTGTTAGAAACATTATTCTCAACACCCAACCAAACAACTTTTTTAACATTCTCAATTCCATTTGAATGTTCAGCCATTGTAAGTATATCACTTAAAGCTTGACAGGGATGATACTTTTCACTACAAGCATCAATGACTGGAATTTGATTTGTCTGGGCAGCTGTAATTACATCTGCAGATTTCTTCGCCCGAAACATTAACACAGCACCATAACGCATCACCGCTTTTATTTCATCAGTAAAATCTGTTAATGCAAATTGTGTTGTTCTAGCATCAAGAAAAATTGCATGACCACCAAGTTCTGTCATTCCAGCTTCAAAAGATAATCTTGTTCGGGTAGAAGTTTTTTGAAAAAGCATTACTAAAGTTTTGTTAGGTAAATAATTAGTTAATTCGTTATTGTTTCTTTTTGCTTTAATATCCTGAGCAAGTTTAAGCATTGCCAAAATGTCTTCTTTAGATTGTTCTTTTAATGAGATTAAATGTTTCATCTTAGAAAGTATAAATTAATAGTTTATAAAGTTTAAGAAATATCAAACCCACTTAGTAGCAATTGTTCCCGGGCCTCTTCTTCCGACAATTGGACCATCATCATAAACCAAATCTGCTGCTGCCATATTATCACGAATAATTCTTGCGCAAGAATAAGTTGCTAAAATCCCAGAATCTTTCATTACTCTGA
>JABHRR010000064.1 GCA_018670095.1 Candidatus Woesearchaeota archaeon | reverse complement strand
ACAACATCGCCTGTCTTCTCAGTTATCTTAATATTTTTAACACCCTTTCCAGCACGATTTGTTTTTCTATAATCTTCAATAGCACTTCTTTTACCATAACCCTTCTCAGTAATTGTTAAAATTGCGTTTTTTTGTTCTTTTATAACCCCTAAACTCACAACCTCATCATTATCATTCATTTTAATTCCAGTAACACCATAACTTGCTCTTCCCATAGACCTTACACTACTAGAATCAAACTTAATTCCTTGTCCTTTTTTAGTCATTAACATAACTTCGATATCTTCTGGAATTCTTTCAACTCCAACAACAGAATCTGAATTATCTAATGGCAAATTAATTATTCTTACTCCTGCATTTCTTGGTTTTGCAAATAAATCAAGTTTAATCTTCTTAACTTGTCCCTTCTTTGTAGCCATAAACAAATAATCTTCAAAATCATTAACAGCCATTACATTTGTAATCTTATCGTCCTTAATATTTAACAAATTAATAACTGCTTGTCCCTTTCCATACCTCTGTGTTTCAGGAACCTTATAAGCTTTTAACCAAAATAATCTCCCTCTTTCACTAAATAAAAGAAGTTGATCATGAGTTGAACAAGTAATTATTTGTCTAACAAAATCTTCAGTAGTAAGTTCAGCACCAATAGATCCCCTACCCCCACGTTTTTGCTCATGATAAGTTCTAAAAGGCATCCTCTTAATATAACCTTTATCAGTAATTGTAATCACAACATCTTTCTTCTGAACTAAATCTTTCTCGGCAATTTCTTTGATAGACCTTATAATAGTGCTCCTTCTAGCATCTCCATAGGTTTTCTTTAGTTCATTTAATTCTCTTTTAATAATCTTTAAAATTTCTTTTTCATCATCTAAAATGGCTTTTAATTCTTTAATCTTAGCAAGTAATTCTTTTTCTTCTTTCTGAAGCTTATCATGTTCTAAAGAAGTTAATTGTCTCAACTTTGTTTCTAAAATAGCTTCAACTTGTTTTTTAGAAAACTTGAATTTGCTCATTAATTCCTCTGCAGGAGCCTTACTCTTTTTAATAATTTTAATAATCTCATCTAAATTTTTTAAAGCGATTAATAATCCCTTAACAATATGCTCTCGGTCTTCTGCTTTTTTCAAATCAAAATCAGTCCTTTTTCTAACCATCTTTCTTCGATGTTTAATATAAACCTCAATAATTTGCTTTAAATTAAGTTGTTTAGGAACCCCTGCAACTAATGCAACTAAAACCGCATCAAATCTTGATTGTAATCTTGTAGATTTATACAACCGATTAATTGTAAATTGACTATTCGCACCCTTTTTCAATTCAATAACAATTCTTACATTTCCTTTTGCAGATTCATCTCTTAAATCTTTAATATCTGGAAGTTTTTTTTCACCAACTAATTGGGCAATATGTTTAATTAAATCAGATTTATTAACTTGATATGGAATCTCTGTGATAATTATTTTTTCCTTGTCTCCCTTAGTTTCAATAGAAGTTTTACCTCTAATAACAAAACCTGCCCTTCCATTTTCATATAATTCTTTTAAATTTTCTCCAACAATCTTTCCACCAGTTGGTAAATCTGGTCCTTGAATTATACTCATTAATTCTTCAATCTCAATCTTTGGCTTATCAATTGTTTTTATAATTCCATCACAAACTTCATTCAAATTATGTGGAGGAATATTTGTGGTCATCCCAACAGCAATACCTGCACTTCCATTAATTAACAAATTTGGAATTTTTCCAGGCAAGATACTTGGTTCTTTAACTGAATTATCAAAATTAGGAACAAATTTTACAGTGTCCTTATCAATATCTTGTAATAATTCCACAGCAGTTTTAGCAAGTTTTGCTTCAGTATATCTTGATGCTGCTGCATTATCTCCATCCATTGATCCAAAATTTCCTTGTCCATGTACAAGAGGATAACGTAATGAGAATGATTGAGCCATTCTTACCATTGAATCATAAATAGCCATATCTCCATGGGGGTGAAATTTACCCATAGTATCTCCAACAATTCTTGCTGACTTTTTAGTCATTCCTTTTTCTAATCCCATTTGCTTCATAGCATAAAGAATTCTTCTATGAACTGGCTTTAATCCATCCTCTGCAGCAGGTAATGCCCTACTAACAATTACACTCATAGCATAATCAATATATGCTTGTTTCATTTCAGTACTAATCTCGCTGCCAACAACCCTATCTTCATCCATATCCTTAAGATTAAGTTCTGTCTTTTCTAAATGAACAGCATCATCACTAACTTCGCCATTAGTTTTTCCATTAACTGGTTTTCCTTGTTCTTCTATTTCAACTTTTTCTTGTTTTTCTTCTGCCATTTTAAATATCTACCTCTGCAATATTTGCATTAGTTTCAATAAACTTTCTTCTTGGAGCAACAACATCTCCCATTAACATACTAAAAGTTTCATCAGCAATAACTGCATCTTCAATATTTATTTTCTTTAAAATTCTTGTTTTAGGATTCATAGTAGTATCCCATAACTGACCTGGATTCATTTCACCTAATCCTTTAAATCTTTGAACATCTGCCTTTCCACCTAACTTAGCAATTAATTTTTTTAATTCATCATCACTATAAACATAATAGTCCTTCTTTTTCCTAACCCTATATAATGGAGAAACTGCAACATAAATATTTCCATTTTCAATTAATTCTGGCATATACCTAAAAAAGAAAGTTAAAAGTAAAGTTCTAATGTGCTGCCCATCAACATCTGCATCAGTCATAATTATAACCTTAGAATATCTTAATTTTTCTAAATTAAAAGTTTCTTTAACACTTGTACCAATTGCTGTAATTAAATTAACAATCTCATCACTTGATAAGGCTCTTGTAGGATTTGATTTTTCAACATTTAAAATCTTACCCTTTAATGGTAAAATCGCTTGAAATTCTTTATTTCTTGCCATCTTAGAACTTCCTGCTGCTGAATCTCCCTCAACAATATAGACTTCTGTTTTCTCAGTTTTCTTACTTGAACAATCTGCTAGCTTTCCAGGAAGACCAGATAATCCTCCAATAGAGGTTTTTCTTCTAACTAAATCTCTAGCTTTTTTAGCAGCAGTTCTTGCCTTTGAGCTTGCAACTGCTTTTTGAGCAATCTTATTTGCAATACTTGGATTTTCCTCTAAAAAATCTGTTAATGCAACATAAACCATTGAATCAACAACACCCTTCATTTCTGAATTTCCAAGTTTAGTTTTTGTCTGACCTTCAAATTGAGGCTCTTTCATCTTCAAGCTTAAAATAGCAGTAATTCCTTCCCTAACATCATTTCCATCAATCTTAATATTTTTCAGTAATCCTTTTTTATTTGCATAATCATTTATAGAACGAGTCAACGCAGTTTTAAAACCAGAAATATGAGTTCCACCCTCTGTTGTATTAATTGTGTTAACAAATCCAAAAATATTTTCATTATAACCATCTGTATATTGAATAGAAACACCAATAGTATTTGATTCAACTTGTTTTTTAAAATAAATAGGTTTATGCAATACTGTTTTTGATTTATTAATATGTTTTGCAAATTCAATTAAACCACCCTCATAATGAAATGTTTCTTTTTTATCATTCTTCTCATCCTTTAAAACAATTTTAACTTCAGGATTCAAAAAAGCAATTTCTTGTAATCTTTTTTTCAAATAAGCAAAATCAAATTCAAGAGTTGAAAAAATTTCCTTATCAGGCCAAAATTGAATTTCAGTTCCATGTTCATCCTTACCAACCTTACCAACAGTTTTCATTGGATAAAGGGGTTTACCAATTTTGTATTCTTGTTTAAACTTTTTACCTTCTCTTTTTACAGTTGCAATTAATTTAATAGATAAAGCATTTACAACACTAACACCAACTCCATGTAATCCTCCTGAAACTTCATAAGCAGATTTTTCAAATTTTCCACCTGCATGAAGTTTTGTAAGTGCGATTTCAAGTGCAGGTTTTTTATAAACTGGATGTTTTCCAACAGGAATTCCTCTTCCATCATCTTTTACAGTAACAGAACCATCCTTATTAATAGTAACTTCAACAAGAGTACAAAAACCAGCTAAACATTCATCAATAGAATTATCAACAACCTCATAAACACAATGATGTAATCCATCCTTACCTGTTCCACCAATATACATCGCAGGACGCTTTCTAACACCCTCTAAGCCCTCTAAAACCTTGATTTGTTCTGCTTTATACTTTGATTCCATATTATTGTTTATTTTAGCTAAATCCGACTAAATACTAGTTGATTTTAGTAAATTTTATAGTTAAAATTTCTTAATTCTACACCTAAAAAAACAAACTACTTTATAAACCTTGCTACTCAAATTTAACCATTTAAAGCCCTAAACACCTAAAATTCAAGATTTTAATTAAATATCTTACACAAATAAACTTTTAGCTTTTCTTTGAATCTCAATAGCTAAATCTGCCTTTCTTTTTTCAAATTCTGCTTCTTTAGCCCTAATTTCAAGTCTTAATTTTTCACTAAAATCTTTTTTTAATTTGGTCTTAATAACATCAGATTGCTCTTTAACTTTATCTTTAATTGCTTCTTGCTTTTCTAATTCTAGTTTTTCCTGTAATGTTTGTTTATAAGAATCCTTATCTTCTCTAACTTTTCTTTTTTCAGCATTTAGTTGGCTCCGAATTCTTGAAAGCATAGACCTTTCAGAATCTATTCTTTTTTTCATCCCTTCAATTCTAAGTTCTTCACTTCTTTTTTTAGTTTCATGCTCTCTATGTAATTTCTTAACCTCTTCAGTCAAATGTTCATGCATTTGATGATTTAATTTGACTCTATGTGCAAGAATTTGATCTTTGAAATGTTTTTCAAACTTTGTTCTTTCTTGTATTAACCTAGCACCATATTCTCTTTCTGTATTTTTCTTATTATCCATAAACTCCTTCCTAAGTTTATTTCGTAAATCTTCAACCTGATT
>JABHRR010000063.1 GCA_018670095.1 Candidatus Woesearchaeota archaeon | reverse complement strand
CGTTCAATATTTTTTTTACCAAGAATATAAATTTTGTTAGTTTCTAAATTAACATCAGAAATTTTTATTTTTGCTAATTCGAAACGTCTTAATCCACAATATGCCAAAAGTTTGATAATTACTTTGTCCCTTAATTTGTCAGTGTGTTTTATCAATTGTTTGATTTGTTCTTCAGAAAGATGAAACTGGCTTCTGCTATGTCCTTTCTTCACCACTTTTTCATTCATCTTCGAAGAAAAGGTAACGGATTATTTAAATGTTACGTTTTGAGCATATTTTATTACTTTTTTCGTAACATTCTGTATAAAGTGTGACGTTTAGCGACTTTTAGTACTTTTTGTTAAAAAAAGCCGGCCTTTTGCAAGAAATAAGTGCTTCGTTTTTTTAATGGTTTTTTTGAGGTAATGTTGATAATGGAAAATTCAAGAATTGATTAAAAGTTTTATTCTGCGTTTGGTTGTTTGCAATCTGTTTCTTGCCAAGTTTCATTTATGTAATCATTGCAAGTACATTCGCCGCAAGTTCCTAAGCAATAAGTATTTGTGCTTCCTTCAGTTAATTCATTAAAACTGAAACCATCGCATTCACAATTTTGATCATAATCAAATAATGAAGAAACACCACATCTTTCTGAAAAAGGTTTCAATACAAAGTTAAACACTTGTCCGTATGTTAGAATCCCTAAGAAAATTAGTATTCCTGTTACTATTGCGATTCTTATCAACCACTTTTTGATCATGTTAGGGTTATTATTTTAGACTATAAAAATGTTTTTATTGGGGTGATTTTGGTTCTGAAATTTATTGGATTTGATTAAAGGTTTTATTCTTGAAATACTTAAAGCTTTTAAGCAGAAAAACATAAGATTCTTGCGACTAATAACTAAAACTTAAATACTTAAAAGATACAATCAAATGTAAGAAGTTTCATTATGCATAAAATTAATAAAAACTGGAAAAATGATGAATTAATATGTTACATTACGAATTTAAAAAAAGAGTAGGTAAACCAATAGTATTCTTACATGGATTAGGAGAAGATCATTCTATTTTTAACCATCAAATTAATTACTTAGATGGTCTTTTAAAGTCTACATTAGCAGTTGATTTAGAAGGACACGGAAGATCTCTTTTAACAGATGGTAAAACTTCTATTCCTAGACAAGCAGAATCTTTAGATAGAGTTTTAACGACTGAAAAGATTCCAAAAGTAGATCTTGTGGGATTTAGTTTAGGTGGGGCAGTAGCATTAGAATATGCTACTAAACATCCAAATAAAGTCGATTATGTTTGTTTAATTAATCCGGCATTATATAATGATTATTTTTTAACACTACAGGTTAAGTTAGTACGTAATGTACTTGAAATTGTTAAAGGGTTTGCTAAGAATGATAATTCTGTTAGAGATAAACCAGCAGATTTATCTGGAGCAATGTTTTCTAACGCTCATTACTCATTCTTAAACGGTTTAAGAGCAACTTCTGCAGCAGGATTATATGCTAACATTCACGCGTTAATGGATTATGGTGTGCCAAAAAATCTATCTGAAGTTAATACAGATACGTTAATAATTCGAAGTGATGACGATGAATTAATTAAAGAAGAAGTCGTAAATTTCTTAGACAAAGAATTATCATATTCCAAGATAATTAAAATTCCAGGAAAACACGTAGTAATGTTAGATAATAAAGAAGAAATAAATAAAATATTGGAAGAATTCTTGTGTTAAATATATTTTTTAAATATTTCTTTTCTTCTCCCATAGAAACCTTTAGCAACACCAATCTTTAACATCCATAATCCAGAGATTAATAATATTACAGTGGTTACATAACTTGGGAAAGAATACCAATTAAAGAAGTGGTTTAGTGCTATGACAATTACAATTAAACTATAAACAATTAATAGTCTAGGGAAGTAACTGTGTTTTTCTTCTTTATGGGTTTGTGGGACTTCTATTTTCTTTTTTGGTTTTGGTTGTTTTTCTTTAGCCATTTTAACCAACATAAGATAATTTTTTCTTTTGATGTGTGTCTTCTGCTTTTTGACCTTTCTCAACAATAGATTTTAGTTTGTTTTCAAACATTGCTGCTTGTTTTAGAAGTGGTTTAGGATCAACTTTTAAACCTGTAAAAGCATCTAGTGCTTTAATAAT
>JABHRR010000062.1 GCA_018670095.1 Candidatus Woesearchaeota archaeon | reverse complement strand
CTTTTACTAAAAGTTTAATTATTTCCTGTTGGAAGTTCATAGAAGTAAAGAATATTATATTATTTATATAAGTAACGGTAAGAAAGTTAATTGTTTTTGTATACAATCATACTTCTATACTAAATAAATTATTAAATAGTAACTAACTATTTTAATATTAAAATGGACAAATTACCAGATGCTTTGGAAATATTGGCAGATTCTGAGTGCCACGTGGATTTAAGAGTTATTGGAAATAGGCAAAGTAAAAACCCTTTGGAATTTAAAGTTGCCAGGTCTCGCAATTCAAAATACCTTGTTGGCCCTGCTTACGATGATCAAGTTGTTTCTTGTTTTTATCCATCTATACAGACTCGGGGTATAGATATGCGTCACAGAATTTTAAAAACTCTTTTTAGAACAGATGGCCAATTAGAATTAACTTTATTAAACACAGAAAATGAAGTTACTATCCCTCCCGAACCTTCTTTTATTTTCTATCACACAACCGAGAATATGCCGAAAGATGCAGAATATGTTACAGTTGGCCATAAAGATTTTATTAATAAATGTCATGAATCCCAAGGTTATAGAAGAAAAAAGAGTAAAGATTAAATTATTATTTCATCAACCGCACAATATAATCTTTAAACTTCAACTGCTCTTTAATCGTGTTCTCTAACTCTAAAGCAATTACTTTACTGAAAATCTTCTTCGGTAATTCTTTCAGATAATCGAATTCTTTAACATTGTTAACAAAATGTAAATCTCTTTTTTTGTTTTTACTATAGCCGTTCAAATGATTAGCCATAAACTTTGTATCTTTCAAATGATTCATCATATAATCCCATTCTAATTTATGTAACTCTTTCGCACATTTAATATGTGATAAATCAATACAAAATCCACCCATCTTCTTAGGAAGAAGTTTATTTTCAATTTTATTATCATAATTTAACTCTAAAACAATATTCTTTCTAAACTTAGGAAATTTCTTGTACAATTGATCAAAATATTTCTCATGACAATTAAACAATCTTGTTTTCCAACGTTTATAGAAATATTCCATCTCTTCTTCCGTAAAATCTTCTCCACGCATGTGTACTAATTTAATCTTCTTGATGCAAGATTTTTCTAACTCTTGATACAATTCTTTTCTTTGTTTAATTCCCAGAGTTGTCGGAAATAAAGCTACTTCTTTAATTCCTAATTTATTAACTTCTTTCAATTGTGCTCGCCAATGGTCTTTTTTACGAATAGCAGAAGTACAAGTTATTCCCGGATAAATTCTATTTTTAAGATTCATTTTAAACCATAACGCTATTAACTTTCTCATTCAAGAAATAAACTTTAACATCGCCACCACAGAACGTTTTCACTAAATCAGCCGTTTCTTTAACAATCTCGTTCAATTTTTTCTGTGTGACCGGTAACATAACTTCAAAATGAATTAATGCAGAAGTACTTTTATTATCTAACGTTGTTCTTTTAGACTTCCAATAATCTAACTTTGTTCCTAAAATACTTTTTTCATCTTTGTAATAAAGAGCACCTTTCTTTATCTCTCTTAAAGCACCTACTTTTTCTTTTCCCGAAGACAATGCAAAAGTAAGATCACCATTAATCTTAGAATAATTGTCCACTCCAAAAGGAACAATATGTTTTAAAGCAACACACCTCATTAAATTAGTCAACACATCTTTACTTTTAATATTTTTTCCGCTTAAAACTTTCTTTAACAACTTCTCCACAGCGGTATGATAATGTTTAGCTTTTTTACCAAACTCTTCCTGAGCAACTGCCCAAGGAGAAATTAAATCGTGATTTTTTATTGTCTCTTTGTTAAAAGTTAATTTGATCAATTCTTCAATTTCATGTAATAAATGTCGAGATTCATTTAGTTTATTTTTATTATCAATTCCTTTTACTAATACAATCCCAATCTTTAAAGAATTAAATTTTCTAAAAACACTCTTCTTAACAGTAATCTTCATTTTTTGTGTTTACGTTTATGTCTGTGCTTCTTTTTATGTGGTTTTTCTTCTGTTTCACTATTAGAACTAAACTCTTTAGCAACTTTCTTTTCTCTTCTCTTTCTTCTGAAAAAATCAAATGTACCCCTAATAATCCCATACTTTTGTTTGTGAGTTTTAATTCCGTGAAACATATTTAACTGATCTAAATCAAAACGGATATCTTGTAAAAGTTTAACTTTTTTCCGTTCATAATGCACTCTAGCAATTAATAATAAAAGATATACTCCAAATATACCACCGACAACTAAACTAGCTTTAACAAAGATTGGTTGAAAGAAATCTATCAATGGTTGAATTCCATCTATCGCAGTATCAGCTATCACCATATTAATAGTATTTTTTAAGGGTTTTTAAAATCTTCTATTTTTAATCCAAAAAAACAAGTTTTTTTTGTATATAAATAATTCGGTTTTTAAACGCTCTTAAACAATTCAGCTACTTTCTCTTTCCCAATTTCTAAGATAAAACTAGCTAACCTTGGGCCTTTATCTTTATTAACCAATACTCGATAAGCTAATTTAAAGAAATCTCCAACAGGAAATTCGTTATTTTTAACTAAGATGTACATTTCTTCATGTAACTCTTTATCATTCCAATCCTTCTCAACTAATTTCTCAGCAATCTGATGTAAAATCTTCTTCTCTTTGTCAACTAAAGTTACTTGACATTTATCCTGAACATGAAATCTAAAATCTTCCGGAGCATGTTTTTGGATCCAGTTCTTTGCACATTCTGCTCTAGTTCTTAACCGATTTTTATCATGTTCATTCTTTAATTCGTTAACAAAATAACCAATCACTTTATTGATATCAAAATCGTATATTTGTAATAAAGTTGTTAAATGTCTAAAACTTGGTTGGTAAGGAATAGTTTTCGGAATTTCGCCGATATAACTTAATTCATAAGCAACTTTGGCTTTACTATTTTCTTTCTCATTAATATCTTCTAATCCATAATAAATTCTTTCAACTTTGTCAAACTCTTCATAAAGAGCTAAAACATCAGTATCAAAAGAAATTTGAAATTCTCTGTTTGGTCGAGTACCTGCAAATAAATATCTAACCATTTCTGGTTCATAAACTTCAAGTAGTTCATTAACGGTAATTACATTTCCAGAAGAGGAAGCAAACTGTCCTTTTCCTTTGATACCAATCCATTCATACATGATATATGATGGAGCATCAGAACCATAAACTTCTTTACAAATTCGTTTGCCAGTATCAAAACTACCCCCGGAAGCTGAATGATCTTTTCCGCCTGGTTCAAAGTCAACATTTTCGTAATGCCAACGCATTGGCCAATCAATACGCCATTTAAGTTTTAATAATGGTTTCTTTTTGAAATCAAATTCGTCTTCAAAATTACATTCACACTTATAATAAATGTCATAACCGCCTCTCCATTCAAGTTTCTTAATCGTATCTTTACCACATTTCTCACAAAAGATAGATATTGGCAACCAATCTTTATCAAGCGGATTTTCTCTATGTTCGTTAAGAATCTTTTTGATAATTTTATTATTCTCTAAAGCAGTTTTAATTTCTTCAACATACTTTCCATCACGATACATCTTACTTTGATAAATAAATTCTGGCGTTATTCCTACTTTTGCAATATCTTTTTCAACAGCAAGTTCATTATGCCGAGCATAACTTTCATCTTTATCAAACGGATCGGGAACATCAACAATCGCTTTCCTTAAATGTTTTTCTAACATCTCTTGTTGCGGCATGTTACTAGGAACTTTTCTGAATACATCGTAATCATCCCAAGAATAAATAAAACGAACTTTTTTACCTTTCTTTTCTAAAGCTCGCTTAACTAAATCAACAGTAATCATTTCTCTGAAGTTTCCTACATGGACTACCCCACTAGGAGTTATCCCTGCTGCTAAAACGTAACTATCTTTATCTCCTTTCTCTCGGATAATATTCTCAGCAGTGATGTCTGTCCAATGATAAGATCTCTTTTCATTTTTTTCTTTAGCCATAAAATAGGACTAATAGTAATAGTTATATAAATATTTCTGGGAAATATTAGTATTATTGTTTTTATTTTAAGTTTCTCATTTTTTTCTTAATCTTAAATCTTTTTCATTTTTCGCGTTATCATAGATTTCTGGACAATAAAACTTCCACTTGCCAACTCCTTTTGGAGAACCTTTAAGATTAATTTTAGCCATTGGTAAAGCATACTCAGGATCAAATTGTGTTGTAGCAAACATTCCTGCCACTCCTAAAACTTTTGCTCCTTTCTCTTGTAATAGTTCTGCTATCCCTCCAATAGTGAATGGATCCATTAAACTATCATAGATGATTGCTCGGTCTCCTTTTTTTACATCGACAAATTCTTTAAATGGAATATTTCCTTCTTTAGTCAAATTGGGCAACAGAGGCCAAAAGTCGTCATCACGCCAAACTTCACCATGGAAGTAAACGTTTCTAACTTTTTCATTTAGTTCGTGACTCAGGTGGTAACTAAGATCCTCAGCAAGGTTAGTTCCTCCAGTATAACATACTACAGTCGGAGAAAACGAAGCAAATATTTCCGTCCACAGTTCAAAGAACTTTTCTCTCTTCGTTCTTCCGCCCCTAACTAATCGATTGTAAGCTGCGACTTCCCTCCTTGCTGCACCTCGATCGTGAAAAGAAGCCCACCCTAACAACCGATTTTCTCCAGCATCATAATCCTGCCAATTAGAATAATTAATCTCGTGACCTCCCCTAACTCTTTTAAGAGCTTTAGTTCTTTCCAAATTACGAATTATCTCTCTCAAACTTCCATCTGTGTTAAATCTTTTACTTTCTCTAACCTCTTGAATTCTTTCTAAAATTTCATCTTTTCTTGATGAGTTTATTATTTCCATTTTTTATTTTCTCCATCTTTCTTGTATTTTTTTATTATCCTGTAATTAAGGCAACTATCAAGTGTAAAAGAATCACCAAGAACTACTCCCAAGCTGTGCATTTCAGAACCAGAAACTAACCACTCTCTTCCATCTTCGCGAGTAGCTCTGCCGGCAACGTATCTTAACTTAGTTGGTGACCTAGGAGAATAAAATTTAAATTCAGCAATTTCTACTGGTTTAAAATTCTCTCTCCAATCGTCCAACCGATCTGTCAAATCCGGTAAATGTGCAAATGGATTATCTTTTTTCATCTTTTAACCTCTTCTCTAAATCACTAATTTTTTTCTCATTGGCCTTCCGTAAGAAAATCTCTCCTGCTAGATACACTCCCGCCAGCACGGCAGCAGCTTTTGGTTCTTCAAAATAGAAGCAAGCAGCTCCTGCTCCGCCAATTAAACTTTTTGTTATCCCTACATATTTGGTTGCTTTGTGTAATGGGTTGTAATTTCTCATTTTTTATCTCCAAAACATCCTTAGAACTCAACCTCAATCTAAATTGCATCAACGTACTTAATAAAACTTTCAGCTACTTTTTATATTTTAATGGAAAATTTTATAAACTATATTAAATTATGGTAAAAAATGAGTCTAATAAAACTTGATAAGTTAGATAAAAAGATCTTGTGGGAATTAGAGAACAACTCCCGATCTAGTTTTAATATCATTGCAAAAAAGTTAAAGACTAGTAAAGAAGTAGTTAATTATCGAGTTAAGAGATTAGTTAATGAAAAAATCATTGTTCGTTTCTTTACAGAAATTAATTTGGCAAAGTTAGGAATGCAAGTTTATAAAATATATTTATCATTTCAACATGTTACAGAAGAGAAAGAAAAAGAGATGTACCATTATTTTACTGAAGAATTAAAAATTCCTTGGGTTACTAGTTGTAGTGGGAAATATGATATGGTGATTAGTTTTGGCGCAAAGGACATTAATCATTTTAATGAATACTTAACTAAGATCATGAATAAATTTTCTGGTAACATTCTTAACCGAGAACTCTCTACCACCTTATTCTTTAGCACTTATAATCGTAAATGGTTAACAAATTCTAAAGAGATTAAGAACACAATTGTTGGTGGTGAAATCACTAATAATTTATTAGACAAAACGGACCATCATATTCTTGCTTGCCTTTCAGATAATTCTCGTGTGCAAGTGTTAGAATTGGCAAAAAAAACAAAATTAACTAGCGGGGCAATAATTCATCGAATTAAGAAGATGGAAAAATCAGGAGTGATTAATGCTTATCGGATTGGCTTAGATTATAAAAAATTTGAAAAAGAATTTATTAAGTGTATGGTTTATTTAACAAACCGGACTTCGGCTAAAGAAAAAAAATTGATTAGTTATGTTGAACAATTACCACAAATATTTACAATTATTAAATGTGTAGGAAGTTGGGATTTAGAATTTGAATTTAATGTTGACAATTTCACAGAGTTCCATCAAATTATGAGAGACTTAAAAAATAAGTTTGATTTTATTAGAGGTTATGAATCAGTTATCATTTCAAAAGAATATGGAATTAACTATTTTAACTTTCTCTAGAAAACCTATTCTTTCATATGACTAGGATAAGCTTCTGATGGGAAGAAGCTTTTTGTTTCTTCATATGGTAAATATCTTTTCATTTTAAACCATTGTTTGATAAAGTTCTGCATGGCATAAATTTCTTGATAAAGTTCTTTTTCTGCTAACTCTATTGTTTGATTATAAATTCTATTTGTAAACAGTTTAATAAAATGTTTTAAGAACCAATTTTTTTTCCAATCTTCTTCATATTTCTTTTCAATATAAACACGGACGTTTAGTTCTACTTCCCCTTTATTAGTTTTAATTTTCTTACCATTATGTACTATTTCAGTAGATGATACTCCAATACAATGCCAGTCAATGTCAACATAATATTGTATTTGTGGATTTCCTGCATTCTTTGTTGGTCGCCATTGCATCCAAATTTCTCTGGAACCACCTTGTGAAATCCTTTCTCCGTAAAATGTTTCCCAATGATCAAATCCATCTTCCAAATCTTTCCATTCATGTTCAACTAACCATTCACGTAACGCTTCATAGAACGCTTTTAAGTTAAAGACGTCTTTGTACTTAACCCTCATTGGTTGAAATTCGGGAAATAAAGATATTAACTTCTTATTATCAAGATGTGCTGGCATATTAGATGGAAGATTTCTTTAATTTATAAATATTTACCATTTAGAAATCTATTTTTTTACTAAACCACAGATAAAATATCCAAATTGTTCCTAAACCCATGTCTAAGATTGCTAGTTTTAATGAGGTTCTCATAAATTCAGTGGTGGCATTAATCATTGAGGGACCAATTTTACCTAAAGTAACCCCAAAAATAGAGTAATAATAATTTAACGGCCAAAATAAAGGTATTCCTTGTAGAGAAATAAAGTCAATAAAGATGTGCACTAACATTCCCAAACATAAAAAAAAAGTTAATTTTTTAATCTCTTTTTCTTTAATAAAAAGTGAAATGATGAATAACGTTATAAAAACAAGTAAAACAAAAGTAAGACTATGAGTAAAAGTTCGATGTGATGAAGAACTTAAAATCCATTCAAACAAATAATCAATGTCTGGTAGAACTCCTCCTAAAAGTAAGAAAAACCAACCATAACGATGAATCTTTTTCTTAGAAATAAGTTCATATCCTTTACCAACTATCCAAGCCCCAATCAGATGACCAAATGCAAATGTCATTTTTTGTTAAGGTAAGCAACTCTTTTACTTCCTAATTGAGAGATTATTTCTGTCATTGTTTGTTGACTAAAATCATCTGCTCCGTTTCTGTCTAGATCATTATCAAAAATTAACATAGATGGAAGAGGACCCACTTCTCTTTTAACTTCATCTAATACTAACTCTAAGTTTTTGTAAAAAGCAACAGTTGAGGAAGCATAAATTGTTTTTTCTCCTTTAGCTTTTAAAACGTATCCCCATAACTGTTGACCATTAGAATAAGTTCTTTGTGATAATCCTAACTGGAGATAACTATCTGAATTTAAAGCATCTTTTAATTCTATCTCTTGGTATGATTGGCTTGTAACTGGTTTGTCAACTAAATTTATTTCGCTATTAATTTCTTTACAAGAAAGTGCTGAACCTAACAACAAAGATAACACAATATTAGTTAATTTTTTCATCTTTACTCTTATTTTTGATTATTGGTTATAAATATTTGTTTACTCTAGAAATTATATCTCTGTTTTAAACATCATATCTCTTTGTATTTCTTCTGCAACAACAACGCATCCTTTTCAATAATCGGACTTTCACAAATAACAATCCCTTTACAATCAAATTCTTTTAATGCTTGTAAGACCGCTGAATAATTAAACTTAGATTCTTTTAATATCAAATGATGCCTCTCACCTTTCTCACCATGATGAATTCCAGAAAGATGAATGTGCATATTGTCTAACGCTTTTCTTCCTAACTCTGTTTCAACTAATTTCAATATCTCTCGGAAATCTTCTAAATAATTTAATTTGCCTATTGACCTTGCATAAATGTGGGAGAAATCAATACAAGGAAGAACTTGTTCAACTTCTTTAGATAATCTTACAATCTCTTCAATAGAACCCCATTGCGTAGCTTTACCTGTAGTTTCCGGTCGAATCCAAATAGGATTATTTTCTTTTTTCAAAATCTCAACAATCTCAATAATCCCTTCTTTGATCATCTGATAAACTTCTTCCGGATCTTGTTTCATATAGAAACCAGCATGAAAAGTCATTGATTTAGCGCCACAAAGATGAGCTATTCTCGCTGCTTTCAAAATCCGTTCTTTACTGGCTGCAATCTTTTCTGGTTCAAGAGAACTTAAATTGATAAAATATTGTCCATGACAAGTTAACTGGATATTATTTTTCTCAGCAATCTCTTTTACTAACGGCGCTTTCTCTGCAGTAATGTTTACTGAATGAACAAACTCTAATTCCATACAATCCAATCCTAACTTCCGAACTTGTTCAATTCCTGTAAGAGTTGTCGCTTTAATTGTTGAGATTGGTATTCCTGCTGTCCCAAAGAGAAGTTTATCCATATATCAATTAGAAATCGCTAATGTATAAAAAGTTAATTGAAATCAACTAATCCAAAACACTTATATACTTAAATCATATAATTTATTACATTATAATCAGAGGTGGGTCACTATGGCAAAAAAGAGCGTTAACGAAAAGTTACAAAAAAAGATTTTCTTAGATAAAAAAAGTTCCTGGCACGATTTAAAGAAAGACCAAGTTTTCAAATTTGCAGACAGCTACAAAATATTCTTGAAAGAAAGTAAGACTGAACGTTTGTGTATTGAGAATGTTGTTAAAGTTCTTAAAAAGAATGATTTTAAAGATATTAATACTATTACTAATGTTAAAGAGGGCGATAAAATTTACAAAAATGTTCGAGGAAAAGCACTTCTTGCTGCCATTATCGGTAAAAATCCTAGTAAGTGGCAATTGATTGGTAGCCATGTTGATTCTCCCAGATTAGATTTGAAACCTCATCCGGTGTATGAAGATTCAGGATTTGGATTAATTAAAACTCATTATTATGGTGGTGTAAAGAAATACCATTGGGTTAATACTCCGTTAGCTTTGCATGGTGTGGCTTTTACTAAAGAAGGTAAGAAAGTTACCATTGCTATTGGCGATAAAGACGACGAACCAAAATTTATCATTCCTGATTTGCTTCCTCATTTGGCAAGAAATCAAATGGAACGAAAAGCAAATAAGATTATTGAAGGAGAAGAGTTAAACATTCTTGTGGGCAGTATTCCTGTAGATGACGATAAAATCAAAGAACAAGTTAAATTTACTGTTCTGAAATATTTGCATAAAGAGTACGGATTAATTGAAGAAGATTTTGCCATTGCCGAATTGGAATTAGTTCCTGTAACTAACCCAATGGATATTGGTTTTGATAGTTCATTAATTGCTGCTTATGGGCAAGACGATAAAGTTTGTGTTTATGCTTCTTTAATGGCGTTACTAGAAACAAAAGAGCCAAAGAATACTTCAGTAGCATTTTTCGCTGATAAAGAAGAGATTGGTTCTGTGGGTGATACAGGAGCAGCAAGTTTTGTTTTGCAAAATTTTGCTCATGATTATGCACAGTTAACTAAACTGAAAATAACTGTCTCTAATCTTTTTGAAAATTCTAACGCTGTTTCTGCTGACGTTACTGCAGGAATGAATCCGAACTATAAAGATGTGCATGATCCTAGCAATGCATCTTATCTTGGCAGGGGTGTTTCTGTTGAGAAGTATGGCGGTGGCGGTGGAAAGTATTCTACACAGGATGCTCACTCAGAATATATGCAATACATTAGAGAAATTCTTGATAAAAATAAAATTGCTTGGCAAACTGGCGAGTTGGGAAAAATTGATCTTGGCGGTGGCGGAACAATTGCAATGTTTTTATCTCGCTATGGAATGAACTGTCTAGATGCTGGTCCATCTTTGTTAGGAATGCATTCGCCTTGTGAAGTAACTTCAAAAGCAGACATTTATTCTTCGTATTTGTTTTACAAAGCGTTTTTCAAAGAATAAATTTCTTTTTTCTTATCTTTTTTACAATACAAATCTTTTTAAAAGGTCTGAGTTTAGTTAATACTATTAAAAATCTAATTGAGGTGTAATATAAAAAATGGAAGAAGAACAAAAAACAACTGAAGAAGAACAAACTGAAGCTCCTGCAGAAGAAGCTCCTGTAGAAGAAACACAAGAAGAAACAACTCCAGAAGAAGAATCTGCTCCTGAAGAAGAAGCTCCTGCAGAAGAAACTCCTGCAGAAGAAACTCCAGCAGAAGAACCAGCTGAAGAAGAAACTCCAGCAGAAGAACCAGCTGAAGAAGAAACTCCTGCAGAAGAACCTGCAACTGAAGAAGAAACTCCTGCTGAACCAGCTGCAGAACCTACGCCAGAAGCACACGAAAGTTTTGGTGAGAAAGTTCATCACGTAGTTGAAAAAGTTGAAGAAGCTCTTCATTTGAAGAAACCTGAGGAATAAAATGAGCGATTCTGACTGTTCAACTGATTGCACTAAATCTGCTGAAGATATGATTAGAGATTTGATCAATCTAATTGCTGTCTATAAAGAAGAAGAGATGCAAGACGTTACAACTAGAATCGAAGTTAACACTGCAGAAATTCTTTCAGCTAAGTTAGAAGAGATTGCTAAGAAAATCGGTGAAATCTGTAATTAATTTTTTTTCTTTAATTCTGACAATACAATCCTTTACATGAAGAATAATCAAACCCTTTCTGTTCTGGTTTATATCCCGTAGCTAAAGTTTCTTTCTGATACAAAGAATCTTTTGTTCTTAAGTTCAATAAGTCTGAACCAATTGATTTGTAATCTACTCTTTTACTAATATCATCATTCAATAATCTAGGTTTATCCATTTCTGGCATTAAATGTGCTTTTTGTAAATAATCATCTTTTGGATGCATGCCTAGATAAATCTGTGGTTCTATAGATTTAGCAATGTACTTCATTATTGCGGCAACTTCGTGCCCAGCATCGTTTCCTTGTGACATTTTAATCTCTATTATGATAAGAATGCATTATTGCTTATATTTCTTTCTAGAAAAAGTGAGACATTTAAGTCAATTCATCTCTTTTTTAGCAACAAATAATTGGTTAAATGGTTACCTAAAATCTTTTGTGTATTTGCTTCAATTATGTTATAATGTGATTTGAATAATTTTTTCATTTCATTTAATGAAGAAAACCATAAAGTAGTGCTTCCAGAGGTGTTTCTTTTTCTTTGTTTTGGTTTGCCATGTTTTTCTGCCATGTAGTTGAAACTGGTAGATAATAATAATCCTTTTGGATTCATTCTATCTGCTATTTTAGCCACGTATTGTTTTCTTTGTTCTGGAGGAATACAATGCATGATTGACCACTCTAAACAGAAATCATACTTTCCTAGTCGAGTCAAATTATCTTTAACCGCATCTATCACTTTGAAATCTACCTCTGGGGCGTTAAGTTTGGCTTTTGCAATAGCTAACTTAGAGAAATCAATACCTGTAACTTCAAAACCTTTTTCTGCTAGAAATTTAGAATAGAAACCTTCTCCACAACCAACATCAAGAGCTCTGCAAGGTTTAATTATTCCTTTTTCTATTAAGTCTACTAATTGTTTTGGTGGCTCTTCACTAGTCCAAGGGCCAATATCTCGAACTTTGTAAATATTTTCATAATTATCATTTAAAGTGGTCTCTGATTTCTTATCATCAAAAAATTGTACAGAAACTTTCTTATTTCTTTTTAGGTATTTAGTGAGAAAATTGTCATCTGCCATTACATTATCTAAAAATATTATTTCCAACAATGGGCTTTTTATTATCGGTATGACTACTTGATCATTCTTTTTCTCGGGCAGTTCTATATCTTTGGCAATTCTGCCATTGAAACGATTTCCCCAAAAAGAACGGCGTCCAAAAGTAACTAAATAACTGTAATTATTACCTATTATTTTTTTTACTTCAGGGTTATCTTCAAAAACTAGCATTGCACTATGTCCATGAAGATTTCCTTTCATCAAAGTTCCATGAACAATAATCTTTCCACTTTCTTTTTTTACTTTTGTAACTTTACCCACATATTTATCTGCCATGATGATCAATTAATATAGAAAGTTGATAAATATATAAATATTGTTAATTAGTTATTTAAAAAAGAGTAGCGGAGGGAGGATTTGAACCTCCGACCTCCGGGTTATGAGCCCGGCGGGCACTCCTAGCTGCCCCACCCCGCTATAAAACTAAAAAGTTATCGCTTCTTTAAAAAGATTTGCATTAATTTCACCTATACTCTACTTCCGGAATCTTTTTAAATGAACCAACATCAATTTCAAAACTTATGAATAAAAAAGGTGCGATTCAAATTGTTGCTTTAGTATTGGCGTTAATCATCTTAGCTTATTTACTAATCACTTTTGCGCAAAGGGAATGTAATAGTAACAGAGATTGTCCAGGAAATGCTTATTGTGGAACAGATTATGAATGTCACGAATTTCCTGATCAAATAATTGTTAAACAAACCAATTACATTAGTTCTGCAGCAATTCTCGGTATTTTTCTAGTTATGGCTGCTTATATCTTTAAAACCGGTAAAGTTCCGTTCTATAAAGAAATTAAGAATAAAATCAAGAAACTTAAAGAAGATTAAGTTTTGGCAATAATTCTTCTACAACTTCATCTACATTTCTTCTAGTAGTATCCACAATAATAACATTATCTTTTTCCATTAATACTTGATCATAAACTTCTTTAAACTTTTTCAGATTGTAAATGTTCTCATTATTTTTTCTTTTCTTTCCCATCATTAATAATCGTTTTTCAATCTCTCCCCAAGAAGCAGTAACGTAAATTATTTGGTCTGGTTCTAAAAGTCCCGGGGGCATAACAAGAAAAGGTCCATAACTAATACATGGGGGTGGATTCTGACACTTTCTATTCAATAATCCAAAAGCGATTGTTGAATAAATGTATGGTTCGATAATAACTGGTTGTCCTAATTGTAAGAATCCATTAATTTCATTCATTACATGTCTATTTCCACCCAAATAAAAATTGTAAAGTGCTTTTGTTCCTAATTCTTTTGCAGCTTCATGATGTTCTTCATATTCTTTTGGTGGAGAATGAATATAATGTGCACCAATCTTTTCTTCCAAAGCTTTTGCTATCGAAGTTTTACCACTAGCACTTATTCCTTCTAAAGAAATTAATTGATTAGGCATATCTCTTCTAGAGTGCGTGATTTTATAAATATTTATTTCTTCTACAATAGTTAACTAAACATTTAAAAAAAATGAAGTGATTTAACACATAATGAAAATAAATTATAAACATCTTGTTCAGAAAGCACATTTTTGTGGCCCAACCAGTTTACAGATGGTTCTCTTCAGAAGAGGGCATTGGGTAGAACAGGAAGAACTAGCTCAACTTCTCGGAGCAAGAATAAAGAACAAAAATATCCATTTGTTCACCCACGAGTACGAAGTTAGTGAAGATGATGCGGGTTTGCGTTTAGAAGAATTTTCTAAAGCAGCAGATTTTCTTAAAGAGAAAGGATTGAAGTTAGAAATTATTAAGTCTACTCAAATTAAAGATTTCAAAGAATTAATCACCAACAACTTAGAAAAAAATAACGATATTATTGTAAACTTCAAAAGAGCTGCTTATGATCCAGAAAAAGATTGGGGCCATTTCTCTTTAATTTCTGCCATTGAAAATGATGAATTAGAAATCTGTGATCCTTCTTATGGCGATAAATCTTATTGGAAAACTTCTATAAACAAACTTTCAGAAGCAATCTCAGACAAATTTGATGACAAAGAACGAGGAATTGTGGTGATTTCAAACTCACAATAACATTCCTTTCTTAGGTTCAAACTTTTTCTTAATCCAATCAAATAAAGGTGGGCTTTCTAAATTTAAAGCATTCTCAACCAACATTTCAGCATCTTCTTTTCCGATTAAAGGATTAAGAAATATTTCTGCCCTCTCCCCCATTCTATCATTATACATTTCCCAATCTGGTTGAAAATCATCCAAAGGCAAAACATAAATTTTCTTCTCAACCTCTACATAACTGCCTTTACCAAAATCATCCTCAACTCGTCTTTTACTTTTCTCAATATAGAAAAACTTACTGTCTTCCTGTTCAATGTAAAATCTTTCCCTTCTCTTTTTCCCTTCTACTTCAATTAAGAAATAATGTTTTTCTTTATTCTCATCAAAAAGAATTTTCTCTAAATCCCAATCACAAAAAGTAATTTTCTCTTCATCCATAAAACCAACATACTGTTCTTTATTTTTACTGTACCATAATAAGTCGTGTTTGTCAATGTTCTCACTAGCCAAAGTATCCAAACCCACATATAAATTCTCAACCGCTTTTTCCCCCCCCACCACCATAATATCATCTAAATAATTATTATAATATTCCATTTCAAAAATGTTTAAATTATACATCGGGTCTTCTCCACTTTTAATCCCTTCCCAAGCACCGCAACGAGGATAATATATCTTTTTACCACTTTTACTTTGATCTTTCCTTCTTTCAGATGAATGTTCAGCAACAAAAACATTTTCAATTTCATCTACCAAAATGAATGGCGCATCCCTACTAGCTATCTTATCTTTATCTCCTTTCAAATACAAAACATTGTTCTGTGAATGAATCAGAGATAAACCCTTCTCTTCCAAATAATTATTAATCGTTTCATAAACCTGGTCAAACTTTCTTTCAAATTCATCAGTATCAATTCCGTAAACTGCAGAAATTCTATTCTCCTGATTACGTTTACTTAACCAGAGGTTAAACAACGCTTGTAATGTTTTATTCTCTAAACCTAACTCTTCTACAAAATCAGTGCCATAATATTTTAATGCAGATTTGAGACTATCTTGATCTAAGTTAGAACTTCTCAATTTTTTTAGTAAAAAGACATCATTTTTTTTTGTTGCTACAGCTTTCAACTGATTATAAATCATACTAAAAAAACTAACATTACTGTCATCTAAAGTTTCACCACTTTCAATTTCATGATTTTTTTTAAGTTTTTGATAACGGAATTTAGTGTACTTGTAAAATGTATAATCTTTAAGTGGCCATTCAAAAACCGCATCCTCATATTTAGACAAAAAGAAACTTCTCAATTTATCATCCTGATGAGAATCAACATATTCAAACATTTCCTTTGCCAGATGACTATAATCTTCTTTTTTATTTGACATTGATTTCATAAATGAACTTATCTCATCTCTGAAAAATCTTCCCAAAGGAATGTGAACCTTGTAAACGTCTTTAAAGAAACCTACCTCTTTTTGTTTAGGAAAACGTTTACTTTTATGTCTCTGATAATAATTTCTTGCCCTTTGTTCAGCTTTAACAATATTATCAAAACGGGGCATCATCTCTGAACGCCAAGTACCATTCTTTTCAAAATAGGCCCTGTTCAAAAACCGATCAACCCGTTTTGGATCATGGTACAAAAGAAAAGGATCAACCCTAAAAACTCCGCTCATAAAACTAACATCTTTCAGAATTTTATCGTGTCTTTCAGATTGAATTATTTTAATTAACTTCTCTAAATCTGTGTCTGCATAATAACATTGCAATTCTCCCGCAGCAGCTTCTAAATCTTCAATCTCATTAATCTTTTGACCAGAAAACTTTTCTAAAATGCTAACCGTATCTTTGCTTAGATGATCCCAATTACCTGTTCGTCTCCCAATTTCCATTTCTCTTCCGTGCCGATAATTAATAATCTTTCCTAATTCGTCTTCCTCTATCCCAAAGTTCTCTTCCTCGCTTAGTTTACTGGAAATGGCAACCAACTTACAGTTAGGTAATATCTCTCCATACTGCGCCTTTGCCGCTCTTAACGGATCTAATACTTCTCGACCAGGAATTCCTACTCGTTCAAAGAAAGGCACCGTAGAAACTTTTCTCGGTTCTCGGTTAAGACTACCAATTCTAAACTTACCATACTTTCTCGGTTCTAAGAAATCATAAGAAGCGTTATAAGCCACCATTATTGAAGCTCCACTTTCATTAATCTCATTTGCGGTATCTGAAATAATTTCTTCAACAGATGGATAACAATCTTCAATTACTGTTTCACTAAATCTGTCTTTTCTAATTCTACCCCGAGATTTAATTCTTCTTCCCAGAACTTTCATATTTTCTAGATAACACATTGCTCCTTGCACAGTTCCAGCATGAATTGTACCAAACTCAAAATTTTCCCAGTCAACAATAAACATTTTTTCTCTTTTAATTTCTTTATCGTTACGCATCCGGACATACTTAACATGTTTAGAAACATCTTTCTCAAAAGATAACATTACTCTTTCATAATCATAGTTAGGAACTGCTTCACAACCACCCAACTTTTCTCCCCGAGAAACTAATCTATCAATTCCTGTGTACAACTTTTTTCTGGCAATTAAGACTTCTTCAGTTATTGTCCCACCAACAGTTTTGATTAATAGTTCACCTTTATCTTGATCATTACTTTCTGAGAAAAATCTCTCAAGATCATTTCTGACCCGAGAAAGATTGCTTTTAGTATTCTTTCTTTTTCTTAACTTCAAATAATTAATAATCTTATTTTCATAAAGTCCTACCAATTTGTTAACTCTTTTTCTGTATCTTAAGATTGAAATTAAATCTTCATTTACAATTTCAACAATACTTCCTTCTGGAGCAATATTAATCTCACCACACTCCACATAATGGCCTTTAATAAATTCTTCAGGTAACGGACTGGGAATATTTACTTTTGTAGTTTTATCTTTTTTAACTCTTGAACGTAAAGGGTGTCCTAATTCTAAAGAAGATAATACTTCCTCGATAGTATTTCGATGCTGTTTACGTTTGTGATAAGGCAATTCTTTCATTACCGCACTATTAAACAAAACTTTCTTTAAATCGTCAATAGTTAAAATATGCCCTTTGGTAGAAGTTATTTTTTTAATCTGTTCTTGTGCTCCTTCATTATTTAACAAATAATCAAATATTCTTTTTCCTTTATTTTTGTAATCTTGATTCTGACTTTGATCGTCATCTAATTTTGCCCACACAAAATGATCTCTTAACTGGGTTAACGAATAATGCCGTGGCCCCATTTGTCTGATTGGAACGTCAAGTTGTAAAACCGGATATTTGCTACCAACAGTCCTATGTTTAAGTTTTCTTAAGTGCGGACTATTATTTATTTTTTCAATAATTTTCTCAATCTTATCACTTTCTTCTGGCTGAAATGCTAAAGTTGAAGAAGTATGGATATAATTCTTTATCCAGAATCCTCCCAGCCCTTTTAAGTTCATATAGCCTACCCATTGATTAAACTCAAATTCTCGAAGAATAGTTTCCATAACAATAAGGAAATAGTTTTATCTTAAATATATTGTAGTGCTTTAATTGTTATTACAGAGAAGATATGTGCTTAAATGATAATAAAATTAATATTTTTCAGATTTGAAATCTTTCGCAGTTTCTATTTTTGATATGGCTTCAAGATAAGTTTTTTTATATTTGTCCTGAACTGATTCTGGTAAATTGTTATAAATATGACTCAAATTACTTTCCATGAAATCCCATCTATATTTTTCTTTGTCCATTCTAGAAAAACAGGATTCAACATTATCAATCAATCTAGAAAAATGTTTTTCAATATTTGTGTTGCAACTTACTTCATCATCAATAGCCATAAAACACTATTAACGTCAATCATATATAAGTTTTTCCCTAGAAAGTAGTTACTTCTTAATTTCAGCGCCACCGGCTGGCAAGAACTTGATAATATCATCTAACTCGCCACCTTTCAGTTTAGACCTGATTTTTTTAGCTAAAGAGGATTTCTTCGTCTTTCCAGAAATTACTTTCACAAATTTGTTTGTTCTCTTTTTAATCGCAGTAACTGGCCCACCAATAATCTCTTCATTGTCGTAAGGGGCATCAGAAGTCCCTGGCTGCTGAGTATTCAATAAACCAATAGCATACTCTAATTTTGGATGCAAATAAGTTGTTTTTCCTCGAACCATAAAACTGCCTTTGCTCATGTATTCGCCGGATTGCGCTTCTTTACTTACTTGTTCTGGTTTAACGTAAAACACGTCTGCTGTAGTGTGGCCAAGTTTCCACGCTTTTGAATAAACCCCTACTGCCTGGGCAGTTTCTTCAATGGTAATTTCAGTAGCTTCTTGTCCGTTTTTAATTACAAAGAATGGCGAACCAGCCATATCAGTATGAAATACTAAATCATCTTTATCTGTATGTTTCTTGATCACAATTTCATTGGAAGTAGCATCTTTCCCGCCGATGCAAAGAAAATCTTCTGAAGAAATGAACCAATGAAACTTTTCGTACCATTCTTTTTTCCGTTCTTTCTTTTCTAATTTTTTGGTTTCTCTTTCCATAAACTTATCTTCTTCTTGCTGTAGTTTTTCTAACTTCTTTTGACTCATTTCTACCGCTTCTTTAGCTCCAGCTAACTTCTTCTTTGCTTTCTTCGCTAGGTTAAAGTACGTGCCAGCATTTTCATCTACGGATTTAGTTAAGTCTATTTCAATGTCCATGGAAAAGGAAAACTATTTATTCTATTAAAATGTTTGTATAAACTATGAACAAACGACTACATTTAATCATCCACGGAAAAGTTCAGGGAGTGCTTTTCAGAGATAATACTAGAAAGAAAGCTCAAAGCTTAGGATTGACTGGTTGGGTTAAAAACAATCCTGACGGAACTGTTGAAGCAATGATTGAAGGCGAAGAAGATAAACTTAAAGATTTATTAGAATTCTGTAAACAAAGTCCAGAATCTTCTCAAGTTGATAATCTTGAAGAACATTGGGAAGATTGTAAAGATGAGTTTACTGAATTTCAAATAGAATTTTAACAAGGCCTAATTTCTTCAACCACTAAAGCTTTATCTGTACAAATTTCTTCATTATCATGTAAAACTATTTTTGGAGTGATTTTAATCTGTCGCAATTCTCCGCCACTAGAAGAATCGTAAGAAACTTTTCCATCATAAACACCTGCTTTAGTTATCTTAGCATCATTTAATTCAAAAGATTGTGCTTGTTGAGATCCAATCACGTTAACTACTAATCCTTCTACATTAATGTTAACTCCGTTTTCTACATTGAAAGAAATTTCTTTTTTATCAGCATCATAACAGAATTGCTTCTCTCCACTTATTTTAGATAATTTTAATCCAATATTGATTGGACACTTTGCTTCTAATTCTACTTGTGCCTGACCAAAATTCATCACTACTACTCCAATCGCTATTGCAAAAGAAATTAATAATAAAGTTGCAATTAATGGCGATATCCCTCTTTTGTTCATCATTTAATATTGAAAGAGAATGGATTATATAAGTTTTTGGATGAAGAATTAGTTACTCAGTATATTTTGTTATCAGCTAAAACTAATTTTTTTACTTCTTTTCTTTTGGGAACTTTGTCTCCCCCATCACCTAAAAGCATAATTAAACTATTTCCTTTTGGAGTAATTTGAAATACTGGTTTTTCTGCAATTCCAAGAACTTCTATTGCTTGTGCATATTGTTCATATTTTCCCATTCTTTGATAAGCCTCCCGATATGTTTTTTGTTCCATTAAACCATGTTCTTCTAAATAAGTCATTGAAGGACATTCAAGACTATAGACATGTTCAAACTTAAACCAATCAAATGTATAATCAGGTGTATAAAGTTCTTTTGGGTTATCTTTTATTTCATCTAATAAAAATGAATTCAATTTTCCAGTTTTTCTTTTGCCACCAATTTTTGAGGTTGATGGTTTTTTAAAATCATAACTTACCCAACTTCCTGCCCTTGCTTCTAATTTTGTTAATGAACTTCCATTTTTATTAGGGAAATATAATGGGTTTTGAAATATTGATCCTTCAGAAAAACCGGTTCTGTATTTTTTATCAAAAAACATTTTTCTAATATTTGGGTCTTTTAGTGATTCTCTTCCATATTGTGTTAGTAAGATTCCTGCAAAGAACAGAGTTCTCATAAAAACAGTTCCCAAGAACTCATATAAATGATTTCTTCTTACTCCATTAACAAGAGAAACTCTCCATTCTTGTCCTTTGTCACTTAGATAATTATATTCGGATTCTGTTTTCTTTTCTAAGTTCTCTTCTTTTTTTGGGTTTTCTGGATTATCATCTTTATTGGACATAATTCTTAAAAAATTCTCGCTTTTATAAACTTTTCCAATAAACAACCACTCCCAAGTAACAAAACATTTATAAATAACTAGTATTCTGAAGTATCTATAACATAAAACAGGTGAATTAATGGAATCAAATATAGCAATAGCAACCCCACAAACAGTTCTGCCAGACGTAAGTCTTGCTGCTATCGTGCGAGATGAAATGATGAATCCTGCCGGTGGTATTATTGACTTTATTGAAAGCACAGTTCCATTTGTTGAAGAAGCAGTTATCGTTGACACTGGATCAAAAGATGGTACTCGAGAAACTCTGGAAGAATTAGAAGCGAGATATCCTAACTTAACAGTTTTAGATCATCCATTTCAAGGCTATGCTGATGCCAGGAACTTTTCTCTTCAACAAGTACAGACTTCAAAAGCTTTTGTTCTAGATGCAGATGAAAGATTGACTAAAGACGATTTTGCTAGTTTAAAACAAACTATGGATGCCAATCCCGCACTTTATTACCAATTTGATTTTCTTAATGTTGCTGAATCAGATTTTCCTGGTATTGGACATAATCCTCGTTTGTTTGCTTTAGAAAATACAAAATATATGAATCAAAATAATCATGCCGGAGAATGTCTTTTTATTGATGGAATTCGTGCTGATAAATGGTCTGACGATTTAGTCTATAATAACAGTGTTATTACTGGAATTGACATCAAACACTTTTATACTCAAGACTTTAAAAGTTTTGTGACAAAAATTTATTCTTGGTATCAAGTTGTCGTAAAAAATGGGATTAGTGATATTGTTGCTCCTTCTGAAACTCAAGATTTTGAACTTTGGAAAGCATACAATCCACGAAGAGAGGAATTCAGATAAAATGGACTTATACGAACTAAAGAGAGAGCAAGCAAAACTTGCTAGAAAAATACAACTGCATGACGATTTCGATAAAGTGAAAACTATTGCAGGAATAGATTGTGTTCCAACTGAGAATAGTGTTCTTGCTGCTGTTGTTGTTTGTAAATATCCTTCTTTAGAATTTGTTGAAAAGAAAACTTATTCCTTATCAAATCCGTTACCATATCGAGCAGGGTTTCAAGCATATCGAGAAATGCCGGCAATTATTGAAGCATATAATTTGTTAGATGAAGAACCGGACGTTATTTTAGTTAACGGGCTAGGCGTTAACCATCCGCGAAAGTTTGGCATGGCCGCCCATCTGGGATTGGCGTTAAACAAACCTACCATTGGTGTAACGCAAAAATTACCTTTCGGTAAAGTTGAAAACGGAAAAATATTTGATCAACGTGATCATGTTGGTTTTGAAATTAAAACCAGAGAACATGCTAATCCGGTTTACGTTGCCCCTGGACATTTAATTACTTTAGGATCAACATTAAACATTGTTTCTAAAACTATCCAGTTCCCACATAAGATGCCGGAACCAATTCATATTGCTAGAAAAGTTGCTAAGAAGAAAGCTAAGGGGAAGAAAGATGGCGTATAGATTATTCTCTACAGATAATGCAGATTATGTCTTACAGTTAAGTACTCATGAAGCTAGAAATACTCAAGTCTCTATCTTTGAAGGGATTGATTCTATGATAATTGAAACCAGTGGATATAAATTAGGCGATTATCTTTTTGGTGGTGATGATCCTCAATATCAAATGCCTTTAGATTTTTGTAAAAATAATCAGGTTCCTGTTTTTGGAACTGATGTCGATGTTAGTAATCTTCTATTTAGTGTTCTTACTGAAGTAGTTGGTTCTCCAATATATTTGCCTTTGGTTTATTTTTCTTTATCAAAATCCCCTATTAATAATACTATCAGTCAATTAGTCTCATCTTATTCTTTATTAACTCAAACCTCACTTATTGAAGCAAGAAATGCAACTAACGCTAGAAATATTGAAGAGTTTGTTGTTCCAAGAGTTAGAGAAATCTCTGGGAAAGAAAAACCTAAGATTGGTATGGTATATGGTGCAGGACATATGGGATTAGAACATAATTTGAAATCAAAGAAAAGAAGAGATTTCACTATCTGGAATTATCGTAATTTTAACTTTAGAAAATATTCTGGTTTAGATAGAGAAAAATTAAATCAAGTTGATGAAGCAAACTTCGATGGTGAATCCTGGCAAGTAACAGAACATCCAACATATTTATTTGATTGAAAATGATATTTAAAATAATAATGATGAAAAAAACTAAAGGTAAGAAAGAATGACGTTAGGATTTGATATGAAGAATACCATTGCTTGGTATGAACAAAATAAAGAAGAACTACTTGCTAGACTTCCTCAAGCAACAAATCAACCTTTTGGTTTCAGAACTCGGAACAGAGAACAGATTCAATTACCTACTTCCGAATTAGCAGCTCTTTTACATCTTTTCCCTGAACAGGCAAGAGAACGATCATTGTTAAAGTATATTATTGGTAAGCCAGAAACTTGGTTTCATTCAGATTCTACTGATTCTAACCCAGTACCTACAACTAATTTAGAAGAAGCAATTTCTCCAACAGCAATTATTCCTTCATTTCATGAAGTTACCAGAAAAGGGTGGCCAGATTATACTAACATTTGGTTATATCAAATAAGTCCAGAAGCTTGTTCTGAAGATGTTAAAAAAATTATCCTTACAGAAGGGTTTGTACACGAATTAGCACATACAATTAATGCTCCTGCACTTTATTTTCAAAATTATAATTTAAAATTACCAGACGGAACTGTTGTGGATGCTTTTCAATATGTTCATCAGTTCGCTAATCTGGCAGAAAATCACTCTCCTATTTCACATTACTCTTCTACTTATAGAACTGCAGATAATAAATTCAATCCTGAAAACTTATTAACCGCTATCAATGAAGAGTTAGCAGAAACTGTTGCCGCCTATTTACTAAACTTTGCTTTTTGTGATGATTCTCGTGGCATGAATCCTTTTGCAGATCGACCAGAAGTTAAAGAATGGACAGATAACTTTCTTAATGCTAAGTTGGTAAAATAATTTCCAATAAATATTTATACTAATTCGATTCTACATTAAATATGGTGGGGATAAGCATATACTTAACAGAAACTCCTAGAGTATTCTTCAGTAGCTGGAAGAATAGACTTATTAAAAAGAAATATGAAGGGACAGCGAAACAAATTTGCGAAAATATTGTTAAAGATTGCTGGAACGGAAGATTCTTTCAAACCTCAACCGGAAATTTTAAACAATTCTGGAGTAGAGATTTTGGTTGGTGTGTCGGTTCGTTAATGAAATTGAATTATGAGAAAGAAGTTCATCAAACCATCAGATATGCATTGAACCGTTTTAAACATTATAATAAAATCACTACTACCATTACTCCTGGAGGTAGAACTTATGATTTCCCTACCGAAGCAGTTGATTCTTTACCATGGTTAATCCATAGTATTAAAGCTTCAAAATTTCCTTATCACCATTACAAACTTTTCTTAAACAACCAAATCAGAAAATTCTTTAAGAATGTTGTCAATGAACATACTGGTTTAGTAGATCCAGAAAAACATTTCTCTTCCATGAAAGATTTTGCTTTAAGAAAAAGTTCCTGTTATGATAATTGTATGTTAGCGATGCTTTCTAGAGATTTGAGTGAAATGAAATTAGAAAACCCCTTTAAACAATTTGATTATCCTGCTTTGATTAAAAGACATTTCTGGAATGGCATGTATTTCTATGATGATTTATCTAGACAAGATTATGTTGCCGGTGATGCTAATTTGTTTCCTTTCATTCTTGGAATTACAACTGATAAAGAGATGCTAAGATCCTCTTTACAAAAAATCAACAAAGCCGGTTTGGATCAACCATTGCCTTTGAAATATACTAACAGCAGAAATAAAGTTAAGTTTGTCTGGCAAGAATTGTTTATGAGAAATTATGAATCTGACGCAATCTGGACCCATATGGGACCGTTGTTCATTAAATTGGCTCAGCAAGTTGATAAAGAAAAAGCTAGAGAGTATAAAGACGCTTATACAGAAATGATTGAGAAACATCAAAATTATTTAGAAGTGTTCAATTCTAAAGGCAAACCGTTCAGCAGTATTTATTATTACTGTGACTCTGGTATGTTATGGGCAGCTAATTACTTGACTTTGTAGAATTAATTGATTTTTTGTCTTAGTTCATGCACTTGATATAAATCTCCAAACTTGTGTGGGGGAACTTCTCCAGAAAATAATTTTTCTCTTAAACTCTCAGTTACTATCATTCTTGTACCTAACTTTGATAATAAGACTATATTCCCCAATGGCGGTTCAAATTTTTCAACATCTACGTCTGTCATGTATCCCGTTACCAAAGATTCTGGATCCATCTGTCCTAATTTATTTAATTTATCTCCAATAGGGAAAGATAACTCATTATTTACAACATAAAAGTAATCTGCTTTTTTTTCTTCAAAAATAATTTGGTTCAATAAATAAGTGGTCAAAGCCACTTCTGCTTTTAGTGATTTAGATATTCGTAATCTCGTATCATCCACAATCTCTAAACTATCTGCAACGTGTTCTATTACTTTTCTACTGCCTTCTCCCCCAAAAATCTTGGTGAGATAAATTCTCGCAATGTCAATAAAATCATCCTCTGCCAAATATCCCTCGGGAACAGGAATTGTTAAACCCTGACAATTTTGAGCATAAGCAAAAATATCTTCTACTTTTTGTCCTAAGTTTTCTGTTAATTGTTCTTTAATCTCTAAGGGGATTTTTTCTTTACTTGAAAAATTTTTAAACATATACATAAACGGTGGAGGCATCATTAAGTCTTGCATAAAACATCTTGTTTTTTCTCCTCTAAACATTGTTTCTAAGTTAGCATCTTCTCCCCAATAATTATAAGTTACCCCATCGGCTTCTAAATCTCGCATTACTTGGTTGAACCTGGCTCTAGTTTTTCTCTCTGCCTTTGTTAAGCTATTTTCTGGTTGATTTGTCATTATAAATAACTAATGCGTAATCCTTTTTATACTTTATACATTTCAAGTATAGATATCCCAGAACAATAAATATTTAAAAAGCAACCGGTTACTAATAACAAAAAAGAAGAATGGACCCGAAGATATCTATAATTATTCCTGCACATAACGAAGAGAACTATATTAAGAAGACTCTCCATTCTATTAAACAGCAAACTTATCAGAATTATGAAGCAATTGTCGTTAGTAATGGCTGTACAGATAAAACAGAAGAAATTGTTAATAAGAGAACTAATGATAAACTAAAACATTTCTCAATTTCAGAAGCAAACGTTTCTAAAGCCAGGAATTTTGGGGTGAAATTTGCTTATGGTGAAATTTTATTGTTTTTAGATGCAGACACTACTTTGGAAGAAGATTCTTTACAAAAAATCAAAGATTCTTTCATGGAAGAACATGTTGTAGCAACAACTAAAGTTCAACCTGAAGACAAAAAGTTTAAGTTTAAATTTGCCATGGGATTCAAGAACCTATATCATTCTACTAATTTATATCATGGTTGTAGTGGAGTATTAATTTGTCGCAAAGAAGATTTTAATGCCGTCAATGGCTATCCAGAAATTATTGTTAAAGAGCATCGGAAATTGATCATTAATTTGAAACGTCACACTAATAAAAACTTTAAGTGTATTGATACTAAAGTAACCACATCTATGCGTAGATTTAAACAATGGGGTTTAACTAAAGCCACTACTTTTTGGATTAAAGAATGGGCGAAGAATTATTTTTCTGATTTAAAAGATTCAGATTATGAAAAGATAAGGTAAAGATTTTTATATAACTTAAAATTATAACAAAACAATGATAATAACAATCTCTGGTGCTCTGGGTTCAGGAAAAAGTACTGTGGCAAAGATTCTAGTTCAGAAATTCAATTTAAAACATTATTCTACTGGCGACTTTATGCGTGAGATTGCTGCTAAACGAGAAGTAACTCTTCTTGAACTGAGTAAGTTAGCAGAAACTGATCGTTCTGTTGATAAAGAATTAGATGACTATCAAATCAAGCTTGGAAAAGATGAAGACAACTTCATTATCGATGCAAGATTGGGCTGGCATTTCATTCCTAATTCCATTAAAATCTTCTTAGATGTAACTGATGAAGAAGCGGCAAAAAGAATCTTTAAAGAAGGTCGAACGGATGAAAAATATAATACGGACTTAAATGCAACATTAGAAAATATTAAAAACAGAAGAGCATCTGAGATTAAAAGATATCTGGATTATTATAATTTGAATTATTATGACCATAATAATTATGATTTAGTTGTTGATACAACTGAAATTCCAGCAGAAGAAGTTGCTGAGAAAATAATTAAGTTTATTGAGGAGAAAAAATGACAGATAAACTTGAAAAACTTGTAAAAAAAGAAAGTTCTCTTTTGCCTTATGCTGCCGAGGTTGCAGTAGGGGGAGTTGTTATTTTTGCTAAACAAATTTTTGATTTTCAAGGGGAATATGCGTTGGTTGCCGAAACCATTACTCTTCTTGGGGGGATGATGATGGTAATGGATGGGTGTCGAAGAATGCAAAATGTGGTTACTGATTACCAAATGGTTATTAGAAATTATTTAAATTCTCCACAAAATGGAGAGAAAATTTATAAAGATTAAACTTAAAATAAGAGGAGAAAAAATGACTGAAAAAATAAAAGAAAATGATTTCATTGAATTAGATTATACTGGTAAATTAGAAGACGGTTCTGTATTTGATACTACTGAAGAAAAAGTTGCTAAAGACAATGGTTTCTATAAAGAGAAAATGAAGTTTGGTCCCGCTACTATTTGTGTTGGCGAAAACCAAATCCTGCCTGGCTTAGATAAAAATCTTATTGATCAAGAATTAGGTAAAGAATTTGAAGTTAAACTGTCTGCAGGAGAAGCTTTTGGTAAACGTGACATTAAAAAAATGAAAATCATGCCTGTCGCTGCATTTAAAGAACATAATATGCAACCACAACCAGGCTTACAAATTGAAGCTGATGGTGAAACTGGAACTATTACGAGAGTTTCTGGTGGTAGAGTTATTGTAAACTTTAATCATCCTTTGGCTGGTAAAGAAGTAACTTATGTTGTTAAAGTTAATAAGAAGATAACTGATCCTAAAGAACAAATTATTACTTTCTTAAGTACTTCGATGCGAATGCCAAAAGATAAGATTAATGTTACTGTTAATGAAGAAAAAGCAGAAATTAAGTTGCCAATGCAACTTCCTGAACAGTTTACGGATGCCGTTGGTAAGAAATTGGTAGAATTAACTAAATTGAAAGAAGTTAAATTTGTTGCTGAGAAGAAGGAACCTGTTGAGAATGTAGTAGCAGAAACTAACGAGAATAATTGATTATTTTTTATTCTCACTTTCCCAGCACAACAATATTTATAAATTAGTTCTTATATGAGATTATATTAAAAAAGGGATGAGGGTAATTTTATAAAATGGAATACGACAATCAAGATACTTATACTAATCAAACACAAACAGAAGCTGTACCTGCTAGACCACAGCCAGTAACTGCTGCCCCTGTTAATCCAGTTCGGGCAGAAGAAATTTCTCATAAGAAAGCTAATGCTGATATTGATGCAGAGTTAGAAAAACTTTTGGCAGCACAAAAAACCAGAATTAAAGTTATCGGTTGTGGTGGCGGTGGAAATAATACTATTAATAGAATTTCTGAAGTTGGCGTTAAAGGGGTAGAAACTATTGCTATTAATACTGATGCTCAAGATTTGTTGTATACTACTGCTGCTAAGAAATTGCTGATTGGTAAAGAATTAACTGGCGGTATTGGTGCTGGTTCAAATCCAAAAATTGGCGAAGAAGCAGCTAAAGAAAATGAACACGATCTTAAAAAATTAATCACTGGCGCAGATATGATTTTCATCACTTGCGGTTTAGGTGGCGGAACTGGAACTGGTAGTGCTCCTTTCGTAGCTCATTTAGCTAAAAAATTGGGCATTTTAAGTGTGGCCATTGTTACAATGCCTTTTATGATGGAAGGTTCTCACCGACATGAAAACGCTCTTATTGGTTTGGAAAAGTTGGAACAGAACATTAACACTTTGATTGTTATTCCAAACGAGAAGTTGTTGGAATTAGCTCCTAATTTACCATTACAAACTGCATTTAAAGTTGCTGACGAAATTTTAACAAACGCCGTGAAAGGAATTGCAGAATTGGTAACTAAAGCTGGTTTGGTTAACCTTGACTTTGCTGATGTTAAAGCGATTATGGGTCAGGGAGGAGTTGCTTTGATTGGTGTTGGTGAATCTGATTCTGATAATCGTGCAGAAGAATCTGTGCAAAAAGCTTTAGCTAATCCTTTGATTGATGTTGATATTTCTAACGCTACTGGTGCTTTGATTAACATTTCTGGTGGTGAAAGTTTAACTTTAGAAGAAGCAAGAAAGATTGTGGAAACTATTGCCGATACTCTTGATCCTAAAGCTAAAATTATTTGGGGTGCACAAATCTATAAAGATCTTGAAAAGACGGTAAGAACGATGCTTATTGTTACTGGAGTGAGCTCTGAACAAATTTTTGGCACTGAGAACCAATATTTCTCTAATCAGAAGGAATCTTTTGAACATGAGCTTGGGATTGATTTCATGAAGTAGGATTCTTAATAAAAAACAGTAAATTTTATAAAGCAAACGGCTAGTTTAACCTAAATAATGCAGGAAGTAAACGTAAGACCAAACAAATTAAGACGTTTCTGGAAGGAAACTGTTCGGGTATTGAGGATTACTAAAAAGCCCGGTAAAGAAGAATTTGCTACTAGTGTTAAAATCACTGGGATTGGTATCGCTATCATTGGCGCTCTTGGTTTTGTAATTTTCCTGATTAGACAACTACTATTTTGAAAATGGAAACAGAAACAAAAATATTTGCAATTAGAACTTCAGCTAATAGAGAAGATCAAGTAATAGACTTCTTTATTTCAAAACTACAAAGAAATCCAGATCAAGGAGTTTTTTCTCTTATTAAACCACATGGAATGCGTGGTTATGTTTTTGCAGAAACAACTTCTAAAGATGCTTTAGATATGGCCTTACAAGGTGTTCCATATGCTCGTGGAACTTTACCTCATGAAATTCCTTATCCTGAAATTGAACATATGCTTGAACAAGTTAAAATAGAAATGAATGTTAAGAAAAACGATATTGTTGAAGTTATCTCTGGACCATTTAAACGTGAAAATGCAAAAGTTATCAGAATTAATAAGCAGAAAGAAGAAATTGTTGTTGAACTATTAGAAGCTGCTGTACCAATTCCAATAACTGTTAAAATGGACGCTGTTAAAGTTATTCGTAGAGAAGATGACGAAGACTGATCTTTCTTTAAATTTAGAGTTGGATAAATTAAATTCTGCTATTTCTAAAAGTAAAGCCGAAACTGTTTTGGTACAATTACCAGACGGATTAAAACCAAAAGCAAAAGAAATTCAAGAGTTAGTAAAAGAAAAATTTCCTAACGTAAAATTAACATTTTGGGCAGGTTCTTGTTATGGTTCTTGTGATGTTCCTAATGTGAAAGATTTTGATTTGTTAGTGCAGTTTGGCCATAGTGAATGGCGTTAAGAATTATTTCTTTTTTGGAATATTGTAAAGATCTTTTTTAAGAATTAGACTTCTATCAATTATTTTTACTGAGTGAGTTATCGTTGATACTGTTAATGCTGCCGTCATCGGAATGCCTTGCATCTCTGGAACAAAATAACTTATTCCCTCTCCTACACCACCACAGAATAATGCAAAGATACGGTAATCCCTGGCTGCAGGCATATACTTAATAGCTTTACTTTTTTTAATTCCTTTTTTCTTGAATTTATTATACACTTCTTTAACATGATGGCCAGAAAAAGGTGATAATTGCGATAGAAACATCATTGTGTACGACAATGGTTTGGCCCAATTATTTCCGGGGAATACCGCATCTAAATATTCTCCTGCTCCATAAATTGCAGTACTATCAACAACTCTGTCAAACATTGTATCAAGATGACCACCAAATTCTCTTTCTTGATCACTACGTTTTTCTTTTGGTAAATAACGAGAATAATCACCATCAATTCCGTCAGCAATACTTGATGTCTGAACTAGTGATGCGCCGATGATTGCATAAGCTGGATCACCTCCGCTAAGAATTAATACTCCTGCTCCAACTACTCCAATTGCTGAAGATACTACAGTAATTGAATTTGGATTAATATTAGAATTGGCTTCATATAGTAATGCCGCTATTGGCGCAGATATTTTTCTATTAATGTGTCTTGAGAAATAACCATCATGCCCTTTCTTTTTACGGGCAAGTTCTCCTCGATCCTTACCTAATTGCCAATATTTTTTACAACTATCAACAATCTCTGTTAATTTTTTCATGAACGCTTCACTTTTTATATAGAGTATATATATTTTATTGTCTTCCAACAATAGTATTTATTTTAGTAAGATTTAAATACCCTAAAACTTTAATTCTAACAAAAGAGGTGATTCAAATAGCAAAAAAAAGAATTAAAAGTGTACCAACTTGTTCTACTAGTTGTCATATGGGTTGTTATGGTGGGATGTTAATTGTTTTAGGTATCTTAGTATTACTTAATGCAATGTATAGTTGGTTTACCTGGGGAGTTTTTATTGGAGGAATTATAATTTTAAAAGGAATTATTTTAATGCTCCATAATAAAATGTGTAAATAATTTTTTTCTTTTTATTTTCTTTTTAATCTGTTTTTAATTTGATCTGTTCTTACTTTAGTTTTTGCTTTAAATGTGTTTGATCTTTCCTTCGCTTGAGCTCTTATTTTTGTTGTTCGTTCTTTGGTTTTAGTTCTTATCTTTCTTGTTCTTTCTTTAGTAGCATGATAGGCTTTCTTTGTTCTTACTTTAACATATTTGTGGTAATATCTGTACCGCATATATTTCTGTAAACTTTCTGCATAATCTTTACCCATCCAATAAACACCCAGAAATAACATTGGCCAAGTGATAATATAAATTACTACCATAGATAATCTAGTATTTTGATTAGTGGTTGGATAGAAAAAAAGAAATTTGGTAATCAATCCAAACACAAAACTAGCTATAATCAGTATTGCTCCCCAATAAAATTTTACTGAATAGTTTAATTTAAGTTTCATAAGTAAAAGAAATGTTTAGTCATAATTAAACCTTTCTAAAACAAAATTTATAAATAAAAGCTGTTTACTAATAGTATGATGAAAAAGGGGCCTCATAAATTAAAGTATTTCTTACTCCTAATTTTAGCTATTTTACTTTATTATTTGATGACAGAATCAAAAGTTGTCCAATACTATTTAGCTAACCCGGAATTATTAAAATCTTTAATTCTTAGCTTCGGAATCTTAGCTCCAATTGCGATAATTCTTTTACAAACATTTCAAACTACTATTTCCATTATTCCATCACAAATAACTACTATTGTGGCTGGTTTTGTTTTCGGCCCAGTTTTAGGTTTAGTATACAGTTTAATTGGTGCCTTTTTCGGTTCGATGATCATTTTCTTAGTAGGGAGAAAGTATGGTAAAGAACTTGCTTTGAAATTGTTTGGTAAAAAAGAGATGGTTCATTTCCACATTTTCTTTAAACAGAAAAAGAGGTGGGCTTTGTTTCTGGCTAGAGTTGCACCAATTTTCCCAAACGATTTAGTTAGCTTTATGGCTGGTTTAACTTCAATTAAACTAAGAGATTTCAATTGGGTTTCTACTTTTGGCTTTATTCTACAGATGGTTATTTTAACTTATTTTGGTTCAGAATTAGCTACGGGAGAAGTAAGTGTTACTATGATTCTGATTACTATTGTAGTTAGTTTGTTATTATTACTATTAATCTTCAAGAATCAGATTAAGAAGTTCTTAATTAAAGAATTACATCTCTTGGAAAAAGAAGAAAAGTTATTAGAAAAAGAATTTAAAAAGATTTGAAACAAAAACATTAATATAATCACAAACATTCCTACACCTATGCAAGAAGTACTTAAAGTAATCAAACCTAGTACAGCCGAACAAGTTAAAGTTAAAAAAGTAATTAATACTTTCATCAAGAAATTAGATTCTAAACTAAGCAATGCGAAATCAATCTTGGGCGGTTCTGGAGCAAAAGATACTTGGCTTTCTGGAAACCATGACATTGATATTTTTGTTCAGTATGATTTTAAGAAATATAAAGATCAATCCTCAGAACTCTCAGATTTACTAAAACAATCGTTAAAGAAAGCTTTTCCTAAAATTAAATTTAATACTATTCATGGCAGCAGAGATTATTTCCAGTTTATTTATGAGACCTATCATTTTGAAGTTGTGCCGATTATAAAAATTACTAAATCAAAACAAGCCCTAAACATAACTGACATCTCTCCTTTGCATGCGTTATGGGTGAATAAACATACTAAGAAACTTAAAGATGATATTCGTTTGGCTAAACAATTCTGTAGAGCAAACGATCTGTACGGAGCAGAATCTTATATCTCAGGATTTTCTGGTTATGTGTTAGAAATTTTGGTTGCTAATTTCGGTTCGTTCAATAAATTCTTAAAAGCAATTATTCACATGCGTTTAAATGAAGTTATTGACTTTGAGAAATATTATCACAAAAAAGATGTTTTCTTTGAATTAAATAAATCTAAACTAAATTCTGCAATCATTGTTATTGATCCTGTTGACAAATCCAGAAATGCGGCTGCTGCTTTATCACAAGAAAAATTTATGCTTTTGAAAAAAGTTGCTCGTAAATATTTAGATAATCCTACTGAAGAATTTTATGAAAAGAAAGAAATTAGTTTTGCTAAATTAAATAAGAAAACAAAACGTAACTTGGTTTTTATTACCATTGAAGCTTCGTCTGGTAAAGAAGATGTTATTGGGATGAGGTTATTGAAAGCTTTCAATTTTCTTAAAAAAGAATTGGCTCCGTTTGAAGTAAAAAAGTTTGGTTGGGATTGGGATCAGCAAAAGAAAGCAGTATTTTATTTTATTCTTAAACAATTACGTTTGCCTGATGTTGAGGATCGACAAGGCCCGCCATTAAAAATGGAAAATGCAGTTAAAGCGTTCAAGAAGAAAAATAAAGATACTTTTGAGAAACATGGTAGAATCTTTTCCATAGATAAAGTTGAATTTCCTGAATTAGAGAAGTTTGTTAAGAATTTGTTGAAAGATAAATATTTCAAAGAGAAAGTGAGTAAAGTTAAAGATCTTAAAGTTGTTTGATATACTTGATAATTAAAATCAAGAAAAAAGCTATAAAATAAAGAAAGGCAAAAAAATTAAAATTCATAATCTGCTACAAACCTTTCTAAAGCAGGTAGGTGGTCTGGTCTAAAATTTAATTCTTTTCCAATATTTTTTCCAACTAATGATTTCAAATTAACCCACCTTTGCGAAGCTGTTTCATCAGATATTTTGTATGTCTCTCCATTGTGAGCAAAGACATAATATTCGCACATTTCTGATTGATCAGAATCATTCATCGGAAGTTTCATTATTAATCTCAATTGTCTTGAATCAATATCTACTCCTTGTTCTTCATGAAACCCCCTCAATGTAGAATCAAAGTAAGTTTCTCTAACATTAACATGTTCTGAGACACTAACATCTCCCATAGAAGGATATAAATCTTTATCAGATGATCGAATAGGAACAAGTAGTTTATGATCTGGACTCACAATAAAAGCGTTTGCTCCTCTATGATAAACGCCCCTAATTCTATCATCACCGTGACATTCTTTTCTATACATAACAACTTCCTTGCCATCAACAACAATTGGTTGATCATTTTGATCAAAAATTTGGAACCATTCATACGGCTTTCTTGCTTTTCCTTCAAGAGTTTCTCTTAAACTTACATCATCTGTAGTTGTAGCAAGAACTAAATTTTCTGGTTTTGATTTAAAATTCAAGTGTCGTCCCGTTAATTTCATTAATTGTTGTTGTGATATCCCCATGTTGTTACTACGGGGTGTATAAACTATTTAAAGTTTACTGTTATTTCTTAGATTTTTTTCATACCTTCTCAACAAGCAAAAACTATAAAAACAATTAATTTTTCTCTTATAATACAATGATCATTAAAGCTAAATGCAGAAATTGTAATAAAGAAGTTCCCGCAGAACAGTTTCAGTTGCATTATAAGCTGAGAATGATGGTTTGTCCAGACTGTTTTCGTGGTAAGACCCAGATGCAACAGGAAAAAGAGAAAGCGAAGTTAGAAAAGCCTGTAAAACCGCCTGGTTGGGATATCGAAGATGATTATTTAGAGAAACATCAGCGAATGAGAGAAAAAGAGAAACCACAGTTCAGAAGAATTCCTGGTACTGATCACATTGAATGCATTTGTCGAGGATGTAAATATTCTTTCAAATATGATCCTTTTCGGAAGAAACCATCAACTTGCCCTTTCTGTAACGAAGATATTCCGCGAGTTAATACTTTTAGTTTATTGTAGTTCTTAGTATAAATTGTTAATTCCTAAATTTTCCCACAATAAATTAACTTTCTTTTTCTCTTGATGAAAATCTTCTTGTACTAATCCAACTAATCTTCCTTTTCTAAACAATTTTACTTTTTTCATAACATCCTAGTAGAACAACCCCTTTATATTCTCTACCCATACCTGACCAGTGTGTCCAGTGGCTATAGAAAACTCTTCTCTCTGTATAATTTATAAGAATTAACTCTTCTCGCACTGGACAAATCAAGTTGACCAGTGGGTGTAGATCTGGGGATAACATTTAAAAGTAAACAAGTATTACTAATTCATAAAAGATGGTGAACCCAGAATTAATAAATTGGATAAAATCAGAGGAAGCTCAGGGACATTCGGAACAATCTTTAACAAAAATTCTTCTAAAACAGAAATATTCTGCTCAAGACATTCAGGAAGCTTTTAGTTCATTGAAAGAAAAAAGTCAAGAAACTCCTTTTTCAATTTCGTTTACATTATTAGTTGGTCTTGGTCTTATATCTTTGATATTAACAACAATAGTACTTCTGTTTTCGTCATCAGCTGGCCTAATCATCGGATATTTTTTAATGATTTTATCTGGAACAGGAATTGGTTATTTTATTTATCATCTTAAACAAAAGTTAAATGCTACGGAACGATTTGGTGCTATTTTAGGAATATTTTCTCCTGGATTTTCTTTAATTATGATTATCACTTCATTAAAAATATTACAAAATCTTTCTGCACAATTGTCAGAGTTTTCAAACCAAAATTTCTCTCCCGGGGGATATGCAGATTTAATAAATATTTTTTCACCTAGTATGAATCCTGTTCTTGCCGCAATGTTGTTTTATCTGTGTTGTAATATTTTTGTAATCATTTCTATTATTAAAAGTAAAGAATATAAAACATTTTTATGGTATTTACTGTTCCCCACATTATTCTTTGTTTTATGGTTAATAATTGATTTACTTACTTCAGCTATAATGCAAGGATTTTAGAATAATTAATTTTAACTAATAACTAACCGAAAACAGACTCGTAATTATTCCAAATTTGTTCAGCCGCTTCTTCTACAGAAATATCTTTAATCTCAGCGATCTTCTTTACAGTTTCTAAAACATGAGCCGGTTCACATCTCTCGCCTTTAAGCAAACTTTGCCAAGGGGCATCTGTTTCCGTTAATAATTGTTTAATTGGAACTTTTTTAATAAGAGTGTTAAAGTTTCCAGTTCTTACTGTTGATGGCGGAACTGAGAAATAATAACCTAATTCTATTGCTTTAGTAGCTAATGATTTTCTGCCGCCAAAACAATGTAACACTACTGGAACTTTATCCTGAATTTCTTCCTCAAGAATATTAATACAATCTTCTTCTGCTGCCCAAGTATGAATCACTACTGGCTTTTTAATTTTAACAGCTAATTGTAACACTTTTCTAAAAATTTCTTTCTGTTCATCATGATGTTCTTTATCCCAATGGTAATCTAAACCAATTTCACCAATGGCAACAATGTTATCTTTATTCTTTTCAATAAATTCAAACTCTTTTTCTAAATCTATTTTTCCTTCTGGTTTAGAGATCCCAGTTTCTCCTTCTGATAAACCGAGAGCATCAATCGGATGTAATCCTAAACTGGCTTTGATGATTTCGTCTTTTTCAGCTAACTTCAATATCTCTTTGTTAGCAAGCGGATTAGTTCCGGAAGCAATAATTGCTTTCACTCCAACTTTCTTCGCTCTTTTGATAACTTCATCTAGGTCTTTCTCAAATAATTTCTGGTTCAAGTGACAATGAATATCTACTAGTTTCATAGTTAAGAGAATTGATTGATTTGTTTTAAATCTTTCTCTGCGAAACACTTATAAACCCACTTGAAGAAATCGTTTCTCCAATGAAATTTGACGTTAAAACTGGAGAAAGATTAGATATTCTTTTAATAGGTTATGGGCTAATCTATGAATCTAAAGGACCGAGCGATAAAGGTATCACTTGTGAAGAAATTGTTAGTAGAGAACCG
>JABHRR010000061.1 GCA_018670095.1 Candidatus Woesearchaeota archaeon | reverse complement strand
GGACTTTCAACTTCTCTCGCAAGGGGCTAAGCGAACAACGTAAGCGCACGCCGCTTCTCGCTCCCAGTTGGCGAAAGAACTGTTTGAACCCCGGTTCCACGACCCCCAGCCGTGGGTGATATGGCTCAAAGCAAAAAGCTTCTCCAAGCTACACTACGGCCCCAATAAGATTCTAAGAAACAAATACATTTAAAAACTTTATTAATTACCTTAGTAAGATGAGAGAAAAACCTAAAGAGTGGTTGACATTTTGGTTATTTTTATTTGCGTATTTAATAACAGTAGCAATAACGTTCATAGACTTTTTCAAACTAAACATCTTAACATTTAATCACGAAATCATTTTCGGACTAATTCTAGTTGCCGGAATTGTCATCAGAATATTATGTAAAATTTGGTTAAGAAGATTTTTTAGCATCCATATTAAAATCAGAGAAGATCATGAAGTTGTCCAAAAAGGATTGTACAAATATATTCGGCATCCAATGTATACTTCTATACTATTAATCTTTATCGGACTTGCTGGAGTGTTCTCCTCAATCTTAGGAATACTTTCTACATTAGTTTTAATTCTTCCAACAGTACTGATTAGAATTCATCGTGAAGAATATTACTTAAAGAAAAAAACTAAAGAACGTTATGAAGATTATATGAGACACACTAAGAAACTAATTCCTTTTATTTATTAAACAATTAAAAAAATAGCTTTACTCCACAACTTCGCCAACTAAACTTCTCAACATGTGCGAAACAATCTTAACTTTAATCTTCTTATTCAATGGAATCCGACCTTTCACACCAATAATTAACGGATATGTCCCCATCTGTCGACAGAAAGTAGTTTTCCCATCATAAATTTCTGTATAAACTTCACTAAGAACAGTCCCTACAGGAACAACTCTTTGTAACATCGGCAAATCTATCTTCTGCCGAATTTCATTCCGCCATTTCCAATAATACTTTTTATTCTTCCGCAAAAATTTGTTACCACCATGCTCTTCTAAATAAGTTCCTGGCATGACAACAACTTGTCGTAGATTTATCCGCCGCAACATCAATCCCGAATCAAAGATCTTTTGTAACGCTTCCATGTTCGTCTGATGAGTTGTTTTCCTCTCACCCAACAAACCAAAAATCAAATTCAAACCAGGCAAAAACGCAGGCATTCCATTCTCGCCACGTTCAGCACCATACTTGTTAATAATCTCAATCGCTTTCATCGCTACAACTGGAGTAGTATTCATTCTGTTCGCTTTGACAACATCTTCATCAAACGATTCAATTCCAAAAGCAGCAATGTTTCCAGAAGTACAATATTTCACAATAGCTTTTGTTATGGCTTCACCATCTTTACTAACAACAGAATTGGGATTAACATTATCAATATGTAAAACTTCAATCTTTGGACATTTCTTGTTAATATTTTCAAGTAACTTAACCGGCCGATCAATCGCATAAAAATCTGCTTGCTTCCCAATCCGGAAATGACGAGCACCCTTTTCATAATAAGCGACAATTTCATCTAAAACATCTTCCATCTTTCTGTTAACAAATTTACATTTCATCGCTTCAGTACAAAAACTGCACTTGCCAAACTTACAACCACGAGAAGTTTCAATTTCAATCACTCGCTTGTCAGGAATTTGTTTTAATATCTCCGCACTAACATTAGAAAACTTTTCCAGTTCATTAAAAGAAAAATTATAATCTTTAGTTTTTGTAAATAAACTTAAATCCATTTTTTCAGCAAACTTACCACCTTCTAATTGTGTTCCAAAAACTGCCGGACCAGTAAGAATCTTTTCACACTTAACATCTTTTAACATTGGAATAACTTCTTTCAATGTTCCCGGCATAGCGGTTAAATATTTTCCTGGAACATGTACTCCAAGAACAACAACAAGTAAATCAGTCTTACCAAGAACTTCCTCCGCAGAATTTTTTGTTAAATTATGAACAAAAATGTTTGTTTTCTGATGTAGTTCAGTTTCTTTCTTAATACCTTTCAACTGTTTCCATAAACGCAAATCATCAATAGTAAGATAAGTAACTTTGTTCTTTTCAGAAACAAACTTCCCGTATAAATATCTGGGATAAGTACCTAAATACGGAGGTACACCTAATCCTGAAGCTTCATCGGTGTAACAATCAAGTATTGTAATGTTCATGATCTTAATATTCTCTTATTTTTTATAAATGTGATGTTCTAAACTATAATCTCAACAACAACAATCCTTTTTAATAGGTCCAATATAACAAACATTGAAAAAAAGATGGTGTATAAAATAGGATTAGTGGGTTCACATTCTGTAGGTAAGACTGCTTTAATGAGTTCAATAGAATCTAAGCTTAAACAAAGAGGAATAGAAGCTAAGCGGGTTGAAGAGGTTTCCACAATGGCTCAAGAGATTGGTTTACCTATCAATAAAAAGACTACTTTAGAAGCACAATTATGGATTTTACATACCCATTTTGCCAGAGAATTATTGTATAGTAAACATTCTCCTAATCGTCCAAATTATGAGGTTTTAATTTGTGATCGAGGACCAGACAATTATTGTTATTTAGAAAATAATGTGGGTGCGAATCAAGCAGCATTAAACATGACCTTAGATCATGTGAGAATGTTTCCTTATGATAAAGTTTATTTGTTACCTGTTACAGATGATGAGATTGCCATTGGCACTGGTACTAGGGATTTAGAAAAAGAGTTCCAATTAGAAATGGACGATAAAATTAGAACTTTTCTTAAAGAACACAAAATAGAACATCAAGAACTACCTCAACTTTCTTCAGAGAATAATTTCAGAAATACTTGGAAAAAAATTATCCTTAACCAAACTTTAACAGATCTTAACCAACCAAAAGAATATTTCATATAAAATGGCTAAACACGTAATCTTAATTGAAGGAACTATTTGTGCTGGAAAAACTATAACAGTGGAATATTTAAAGAACAATAAAGAACAATTCAACCAATTTCTAGAAAATGGAGAACATGTTACAACTCTCTCTGAGTTTGTTGATCCAATTGGAGTAGAATTATTTTACCATGATCGTAAAAAATATAGTGGGATTTTTGAAGACAGTTGTCGAATGGGAAAACTTAACCGACATTTGAAAGCTAAAGAAGGTTCTGGAATTTATATATTTGATAGAGGTATGATTGGGGGAGCAGAAACATTTTCTAAGAACTCTTTTTTAGAAGGATACTTATCCCATGATGAGTATGAAAAATATCAAAAAGATATTAAAAGAGGATTAGATCAACTTGATAGAACTCAACAACACAAATGGTTAGAACAACTAGTTGTTTATTTAAGAATAGAAGATGAAGATGTTTTAATTGCAAGACAAAAACAAAGAGCAACACCCGGAGAAACTATTACGGTTGAATATTTAAAAAAAATTAACAGAATGTATGAATCTTTCTTTGAAAACATTGAATCTGTTTATGCAAAATATGCGGTAAAAGCACCAAAAGTAATTACTATTGACGCTACGAGAGATTTTAATGAAGATAAAAATTATCATGCTGAAATTTTAGAAAATATTGTTACAAAAATGAAGGAGATGCAAAATGGAAATTAATAAACTAATCAAAGAAAGAACAAGAGAAGTAGAAAAAGAAATTTCTCAAATGGACCAAACACAAGCAATGACTAGTGTTTTTAAAGAAGATAGTAAAATTCTTGTAGAAATATTAAAAGAAAATCCTACTGTAATACAAGTTGCAGGTAATATAGGATTAGGTAAAACTACTAATGCGCGAATAATTGGAACATTTGGTAAAATTGAAGAAGTCCTAGAAGATGATAAAAACCCCTTACTAGAATGGTATTATGAAGATATGAGCGGATATGGTGAGATATTACAAGTTGACTTAATTTATCAAAGGTTCTCTCAAATGATTCTCAACAAACAACAATACCCTAACCAATCATTAATTTTTGATAGAACGCCTTATGAAGACCCTTTGATATTTAGTAAAGCTTTAATGGAATTGGATTTAATGACAAAAAAATCTTATAATTTTTGTAAGGATTACTTTAATATGAGAAAAGAAAGATTAGAGACTATTCACCGAAAAATATTGGGCAGTAAAGGATTAGATCCAGATTTAATAATTCTTCTCAATTCAAGTGAAGAAAAAGGCTGGGAACAAGTATTAAAAAGAGGCCGTGCAATAGAAAATTTGGAAGATGCAGAGAAAGGCGTTGGATTAACCCCAGAATTTTATCACGCTTTACACTGCGAGTATGAAAATTTTGCTGAAACTTTAAAAGAATATTACACTGGACCAATCGTACCCTTGGCCCAAGATTCTATAGAAGTAAGTGATTTAAGTAACACTAAGGGTATGCTTTGTGCAGTCAGAAGTGTTAAAGAAGCATTGAAAATAATTTATGATTAGAAAAAAAATTAAAAGAAAAAAAAAGAAAAAAAAAGATTATTTCTTTCTACTCATCAACCAGTAAGCCACAAAGATGATTCCAATTATTACCAGAACCAATACTACCCACGGCCAAGTCTGTTTAGCTTCTTTCGCTGCTTCTCCTGCAACTTCTGCTTCCTCGCCAACTTCTGCAACAACTTCTTCAGCAGCAATCTCTTCTTCAGTTAATGGAACCGCTTCTTCTTTCTGACCAATCACAAAGTAACTGAATCCAGGCGTTTCTGCAGTATAATGAACATAAGTTCCATCATCTGTACCAACAGTAGTTTTCAATTCTGTCCACTTACCATCAACATACCTAAACATGGCCACATTATTCTTACTAAGTTTCTGTTCAGATAACCATGCTTTAGTAACTTTAAAGTCAATCTCAACATTACCTTTCAATGCTTTTTTAACATTATTCTCAGTAATCTTAATATTCTTGTATGTTTTCTTAGAGTAAGATTTAACTGAACTTGGTAAACTAGAAACTTTTTCAACTTTTACCCAAGCACCATAAGTAGTATCTTTAACTGCAAAACTAACTTCAGTAACTCCAATTTCACCATTAGCAACTTCTACAGTAGCAGTCTCACCAGCATTAATTGATGACCAAACTTCTTTAGCGAATTGACCAGCTACATTACTAGGTGTGCTACCACCAGAACCGCCTGTCCCTGAACCACTAGAACTTGCTGCTGCAACAACTGTCCAAGAACCTGTATCCGAACCAGTATTTCCCATTATATCCGTTGCGGAACAACTACTTGAAGTATAAGAACCTACACCTTCCGCCGTAGTTGATTGTGAAGTAGAAGTTCCAGGAGTAAATACAGGCCCAAGTTTAATAAAACTTGAATCAGATGCAGCACATGTACATGTTACTTTATCTCCAGTAGTTGGATTCGAAGTACAAGTTACAGTAATAGTTGGAGCAGTCTTATCCACTGTAAATGTAAAAGCTTCAGTTTTGTTATAATTACCATAAGTATCATTAGCAAATACAGTTACAGTATTAACTCCATCTTCTAAAGCTGACACATTATAACTAACATTCCAATATCTTCCAGTACCTCCTTGATTACTTGCTGAGATATTAAAATCAGTTCCACTTGCATTATCAAACATCATTATTACAGTATGAATCGGACTAAAGTAAGTATTATTGATAACTGAAACATTAAATACAACAGTTGTATTAATTGCACTGAAATTTTGACCAGTTACAGTACCACCTAAAGTAATAAGAGTTACGTTATGTGGCGTATTAACATCAAAAGTCCAAATTTGAGCTCTGTTACTATTAGCAATTCCACTAACATTCTTAGCAGAATCATTAACATGTGCTGTTACTGTGTGAGTTCCAGCATGTAAAGCAGAAACATTAACGCTCATTGACCAATAACCAGACAAATTAACAGGGGTAGTACTTCCACTAAAATTAAATCCATTTCCTGAAGCATTATCAAATTCAAAGATAACTAACCCTGGAGCAGCTGTGTTAGCAGCAGTCTGAATCGTTAAATCTTGGATAGATACATTAAAAGTTACATTCATAGTTGATACATTGTAAGTTAATCCACTAGCGGCAGGAGTATTGAGTGTAACCGCCGGAACAGTATTATCAATAATAAAACTTTCTGATAATGATAAATTTGTAAATGGACCGAAAGACCCTCCTTCAGAACCATTACCAGAACTAATATTCCAAAACATAATACTCATATTATATACCCCATCAGGAAGAGCAGAGGTATCAAAATAAGATTCATTACCAAAAAATGTTGAATTTACAGTTTGATTTTGATAAGTTTGGTTAACCATTAAAGAAACATTCCCACTATAACTCGAAAATTGTGCGGCATAAGTAGAATTAGAAAGCCATAACATAAATGACACATTAACTATACTTGCATTACGAATAAAAACGGTACTCAAATTTATCGACCCACTTACATTTCCCCCTAGTTTTGGCGAATAATCACTAAGACTAAAGTAATGCATAGTATTAGCATAAACCATAACACCCAATACTAACACAATAATTAGAACCAACAATCCAGAAAACATCTTTTTATAATTCATTTTATACCAACCTCTTTTTTATTATTATTATTATTATTAGAATAAGTAAATACTAAGCCCATATAAAAGTTCCTTTTTCTAGAACATAGTTCTGGGTTTTAAAAAATGGACTTGCCGAGACTTTCGAAATGATTCTCGCAGTGCGTTGGACTTTATGTCCAACTCGCTCTTGCGTATCAAATGCATAAAAACGAACAAAGATTCGTTTTTAGCACTAAAAACAAGTCGTTGCTTGTTTTTATGTGCGCGTAACCATTTGGTCGAACTCGGGTCCCACGGCTGCCAGCCGTGAATAATAACCGTTATACTACAAGCCCAAAATAAATAAGAAATAATTAGTTTGTTTAAAAAATTAATGTCATAAAAATGCATAAAAAGCATTTTTAGGACGCCAAAAAGATGGAAAGCCATTTACTATATAACTAAAAATAGTGGCTTTCTGTCTTTTTGTCTGGAAAAAAAGAAAAAAGAAAAAAAAGAAATCAACTATTGGCCATAAAGAAATCCCACTGTTCTTGATTCATAGATTTATCCCATGCATGACCAATTATAGTTGACTTTTGTTTGTTAACAGAGGCGTGTCCTTTTGCAGACATTTGCGATTCTAAAGTATCGGAATACAATTTTGGCGCAACATTATCTCCATCCGAATAAATAATCATCGCTGGAGTATTTCCTGCAGAACCTTTAGTTGAAGGTGCAGCTGGCCAATAAACAGTAAACCCATAAACATTAAATGGCATTAATCCAGCTGAATGAGTTGCAAACGCTTTAAACTTATTAGGCAAAGCAAAATTCAAGTAGTAACTGAAATATCCTCCGTATGAATGACCAGTGCTAAACACATTTGATTTGTCAACGTCATACTCTAAGTCTATTTCATTAATCATTTCTTCTACAAACTTTGTATCTTGCGTAGCTGAAAAAGATAAAGGCGTAATGTCCCAATGCTTACCTGCCGGATCTGATGCAGCACCATATTTTTTCGCTTCTAAAATTAAAGAATCTGGAAAGACAACAACAAAACCATTCTCATCAGCAGTTGCTTGCCAATTATAATAATCTCCTGCTGCTTGCTGATAATTTCCACCTAAACCATGAAACATAAACAATAAAGAACATTCTTTATCTTTACATACTGCTGGTTCGTAAACAAGATACTTCCGATCTTTTACTTTATTTTTAAAATTAACATTTACTATATGTTCAGTTAATGTACTTTCAGCTTCAACAACTTCTACAATTTCACAACTCCCATCATCTTGATTAGCTTGTGGATTAAAATTAAGTGCTTCTTTATCCATACAACCTAACACATCATAAGTACAACTATCATCATTTACATTCGCATCTGTATTGAAGTTATTTGCACTTACATCCATACAACCTAAAACATCATAAGTACAATCATCATTTACATTCGCATCTGCATTGAAGTTATTCGCACTTGCATCCATACAACCTAATACATCATAAGTACAACCGCTATTAACATTCGCATTACTATTAAAGTTATTTGCATCTGAATCAGTACAACCTAACACATCATAAGTACAACTATCATCATTTACATTTGCATTAGAATTGAAGTTGTTTGCATCTGAATCAGTACAACCAAGAATATCATTTACAACCGGCACAGGATTTTTTGCCGTTTTAGTATTTCTCCAATTCTTTAATACATTTACCAATTCTTTTCTAATGAGTTTACGAAGTTCTTTTCGATTAAGTTTTTCTCCATTTTTATATTGTTGATAAATAGTTGTTCTCACAACTTTCTTTACTAAATTCTTATCAATAATTCCTCTCTTCACTAATTTGTTACTATTAATTTTCTTATTAGCATACTTTACAGCATTCTTGTACGCTTTTTTGTCAAACTTTTGTTCTGCCGCCAAAACATTTGTCATCAATAATATTGCAATCAAACCAATTAACATTCCCAGAATCATTTTTTTATTATTCATAAATAAACACCTCAATTTATGAATTACAATTTTATTATATAACTGCTTGGGTAGAATTGTTAGTGCATAATAAGAAAAAAAGAAGAAATAAAGATATCTTTAGAGCTATCACAACAATTCATCAATCATTTTTTCAAAAATATATAAATCCTTTTTAATGTTTTTATGACGACCTGATTTTAACGAATTAGTTATTATTATTCTTAATAAAGGAACATAAAGTTTTATTCTAAACCTAAATTGATCTTCATCAAGCTCTAAACCTATCTTTTTTAATTCTGCAAAGTAATAATCTAAACATTTCTCATGTAAATGATCCCGTAAAGCAAATTCCCAAGCAGGATCTCCAGAACAAGAAAAATCTAAGTCAATTAAAGCATTAACTTTCTTTCCTCCAAGAATAATGTTGCCTAACGCTAAATCTCCGTGAAGTAATTTTCCTTTTACCCCCATAAAATAATCTTTGTATTTTTCGAAAAAAAGTTCTAATTTATTTTTCAAATAAAGATACTTTTTTTCAGAAATAGAATCTGTAAGTTTTTTAATTTGAACATATTCATAAATGTTTTTTAAAGAACTCATAACCCAAGGTTTTAAGAATAAATACCAATCTTCATGAGTTCCTTCAGGCTTGCCTTCTTTAAACTGAAGGTAACCACTGCCTTTAAGGTTTATTTGATGCAAATATGCCAAAATTTTTGCTAAATGTTGCAAATGTTTAAGATTAGCTTTTTTTTCTGCCCAGATTTTTCCAGCAATATATTCTTGTACAGTAAAAACTGTTCCCTCAACTTCCCCATAAGTAATCATCTCTGCAGTAGGAACTTTTGGATGTTTTTTAAGAAACTGAGATATTTCAAACCTTTTTTCTGCCTGTTTAAACTGAATATCTGGATTATGACTTCCCACTAAATGAATAACTAATTTTCCATCACTAGATTCAACAAGATAAGTTTTACTATATCTTCCCGCTCCTAACTCTTGAACGCCCTTACTAAGATCAAGAGAAATATTCTTCTTTTTTAATTCAGCTTCAACATAAGGTATCAAAAAATGAATCTCAATTGCCATTTAGAACATCTCCCTAACTTCTTCACTTGTAGTAGCTTGCTCAGCTTTCTTATTATCTCTGAACCTTAAAAATCTTGGAAACCGTAAAGCTAATCCAGAAGCAGCAGTATGAAACGGACTTTTGGTTACTTCTGCTCCGAAAACTTCTACAACAACATGAGGAGAGAACCAAACATCTGCATCCATTTCTTTCTTAAAAATTAATCTAGCAGGTGGTTTCTTTAATTCATGTTTCTTTAATTTCTTTGGCAATTCTTCTAAAACTTCATCAGTCAATCCTGTTCCTAACTTACAAAAAGTTTCAAACCGATCTTCTTTATCATTATATACTGCGCAAAGTAAAGCCCCGTAAACTCCTGAACGTTTACCTCTACCATAAAAAGCACCCACAACCACTAAATCTAAAGTATCAATCATATCTTGTACATATTCTTTTTTCCATTTGATCCAATTCC
>JABHRR010000003.1 GCA_018670095.1 Candidatus Woesearchaeota archaeon | reverse complement strand
TATCAAAAAGAAATATTTATTATTGGCGGTTCTTCTATTTATGAACAATTCTTACCTATAACAGATAAAATGTACATCTCTTATCTCAAAAACGATTATGCAGGAGACACTTACTTTCCTAACTTTAATAAAGAGAATTGGGAAATAATTGAAAGAAAAGATTTTACTGAATTTGAATTTGTAATTTTCCAAAGAAAATGATAAAAGATCAAGAAGTTGCTAATATTATTAGAAAAGAAGAAGAAAAACAACAGTTTAAACTATCAATGATTCCTTCTGAAAACTTTTTTTCTGCAGACGTAAGAGAAGCGGTTGGTTCTGTGTTCATGCATAAATACGCTGAAGGTAACGTTGGCAAAAGATATTATGAAGGTAATCAATTTGTAGATCAATTAGAATTATTAACTATAGAAAGAGCAAAGAAAGCATTTTCTTTACCTGAACATTGGAGTGTAAATGTTCAAGCTTTATCTGGAAGTAATGCCAATCTTGCAGTTTATTTAACTTTACTAAACATTGGTGATACCATTATGGGAATGTATTTGCCCGATGGTGGACATCTTTCGCATGGCTGGAGTTATGAACCTAAAGTAGAACAAAACCCTAACGAACTAACTTATATGGGAGGATCAAGAAAAGTAAACATATCTTCAAAAATTTTTAAAACAGTTCAATATAAAACTAATCCCAACACTCAATTATTTGATTATGATGAAATTGAAAAAATTGCTTTAGAACATAAACCAAAATTAATCATTACTGGCGGAACAGCTTATCCTCGAGAAATAGATTATCAACGGATGAAACAAATTGCTGAAAAAGTCGGTGCTTATTATTTAGCAGATATTGCTCATGAAGCAGGCTTGATTGCTGCAGGTGTAAATAAATCTCCTGTTGGAATTGCCGATATTATTACCATGACCACTCATAAAACTTTAAAAGCAGGAAGAGGAGCTTTGATTTTTGCTAATGAAGAAATGATTAAAAAAATTAATCGTTCAATCTTGCCTGGATTACAAGGTGGTCCATTTAACCATTCCATTGCCGGAATTTGTGTTGGCTTAGGAGAAACTTTAAATCCAGAATTTAAAGAATACGCTTCACAAACAGTAAAGAATGCCCAATTTCTTTGTTCAGAACTACAAAAATTTAATTTCCAACTTGTTTCCGGTGGAACAGATAAACATTTGATTTTAATTGATTTAACAAATAAATCTCTTCTTGGGAAAAAATTTGCCAGAGCTTTAGATTATGCTGGCATCATTGCCAATATGAATACTATGCCACAAGAAAAGAAATCTCCAGCAAATCCTTCTGCTTTACGTTTGGGAACTCCTTGGATTACCACTAGAGGAATGAAAGAATCCGAAATGACTTTGATTGCTGCTTGGATTAATCAAGTAATGGAAATTTGTTCCCAATGGAATGAATTAGAATTTGCTGACTTTGAAAAAAAAGTTAAATCCTCTGCAAAAATTGCAGCAATTGCCAATCAAGTTCAGGAATTGTGTATGAAATTCCCATTAAAATTTTAAACCCATTTTATTACTTATAACGATTTTTCAGAAATTCTTTAACTCTTTCTTCACCTTTCGGTTCTGCCGCATCTCCCAATTCATAATAAATCTTCTCAACAGTATCTCCCCAAGAGAAATCACCTTTTTCTTCTTTGATTTTATCGATATTAATCTCTTTGGTGTGTACACCTTTCCGTAAATGATAATAAACACTTCTTTGGGTCACTTGTGGAAATATTTCATTATAAATCTTAGAAATCTGATATCCATAACCTTTCCCAAGGTAATGAAGGATCTCAATAATGTTCTGCCTAATTTGACTTCTGACTGGTCTTCCTCTTCCCATAATTAGTTAGAAGTCAATCTGATTTATATTTGTTTTCATTATCGTAAGTAAATATTGGACAAAATTTATATACTTCTCTATCATTAAAGAAACGGTGGTATAATTAACAAGTAGCTTAATTGTAGCAAGTAAATAAAGTGAAAATAAATGGCTAAACCAGTAATACCAAAAAGTAAACAAAAAGAAATTGCTAAAGAAAGAGTAAAAATTCTTTTTCAACAAGCAGAAGAAGTTTTCTCTAAAGATAAAGCTCTTGCCCATCGTTACGTAACTTTGGCCAGAAAGATTGCCATGAAAGTTAAGATTAGAATCCCCCTAGAATTGAAAAGGAAATATTGTAAACATTGTTATAAGTTTCTCATGCCGGGAGTAAATTCCAGAATCAGAACAAGAGACGGTAAAGTTATCATTTCCTGTCTAGAATGTAAGAAGTTCACTCGAATTCCAATAAAGAAAAAAAATTAAAATATAATTTATAGTTTTCTCAAACGTAATTATCCCTTTCCGCATCCAACAACAACTTCTTCTCCGTCTTTGCCACCACATGCCTAATCTCACCAACGGCATCTGCATTCGCAGAAATGGAATCAATCCCTTGATGTACTAAGAAATCTGCCATCTCTGGACGAGAACCAGCCTGACCACAAATCGAAGATTTCACTCCATACTTCTTACAAACTTTGATTACTTTAGCCATCTCTCCTAAAACAGCCGGATGCATTTCATCAAACAACTTAGCAATTCTACTATTATTCCGGTCAATCCCTAAAGTCAGCTGAGTTAAATCATTAGTTCCAAAACTTACAAACGAAATACCTTCTTTACATAAATCTTCAATAATCCAACAAGCTGCTGGTGTTTCAATCATTACTCCAAAATCAACATCTTTACACGGTTCTAAACCAATTTCACGCATAATTTTCTTAGCCGCTCTAACTTCATCAACCCGAATAACAAAAGGTAACATCACCCCTACATTATCCAATCCCTCATCGTGCAACTCTTTAATTGCTTGAAACTCAGCTTTCAATATCCGCGGTTCATCCAATAAACGACGAATGGCATGCCAACCAATCATTGGATCAGTTTCTTGCGGTTCTTTATCCCCACCTTGTAAACCTCGATATTCATCAGAACGCATATCTGAACATCTCACCCATACCGGCTTGTGCTGAAAAGCTTTAGCAATTTTGCCAATTCCTTCTTTCAATAAATTAACATAATCTCCATCTTTATCTTGTCGAATATATTCCGCAGGATGAATTTTCCCGTTAGCAATCATGATTTCTAAACGAACTAATCCTACTCCATCCGCTCCGGTAGCCGCAGCCTTCTCTGCTAAATCTGGCAAATCAGCAATAATTTTAATATCAGTAGCAGTAATAATCTCTTCTCCACCACCCGCAGTTTGTTGAACAGAAACAGCTTCTTTAATTTCTATTTTACCTTCGTAAACTATTCCACGCGTTGCATGAACCGTAATTTCTTGTTCATCATGTAAAACCTTAGTGGCGATCTCTGTTCCCACAATACAAGGAATGCCCATCTCTCGAGAAACTATTGCCGCATGACAAGTCATTCCCCCTTCATCCGTTACAATTGCCCCAGCTTTTTGCATTGCTGGTACCATATCAGGAGTGGTCATCTTTGTTACCATCACATCCCCTTTCTCAATCTTGTTTAGTTCAGAAATATCTTTAATAATTTTTACTTTCCCTGCATAAACACCACGAGAAGCGGTTTCACCTTTAACTAAAATTTTTCCTGCTTCTTCTTCCGCAGAAGAATTTCCTGTTGATTTTTCTTCAACTTTTTCCTCTTTATGGAAAGTGGTTACTGCCCTTGCTTGTACAATCAAAACTTGATCTTTTTCAATTGCCCATTCAATATCCATCGGCTTACCATAATGTTCTTCAATTCTTCTTCCTAACCGAGCCAATTCTTTTATTTCCGAATCAGGAATAATCTGTCGTTCTTTTTCATTATCAGGAATGTCTTGCTTTTCATTTTCTCCCTGTTCATTCCTAAATAAACCCCATTCTTGTTTCTTAATTTTCATCGATTTAATTTCTTTCGTCTTTTTATCAACAATGTAAGTATCAGGATTAACCGAACCAGAAACAATTGATTCTCCTAACCCATAAACCGCTTCAATCACAATTTCATCTTCTTGATTCGTGCTCGGATTAATTGTAAACATGATCCCTGCTTTATCAGAATTAACCATCTTTTGCACAATCGCAGAAATTAAAACTTTATCATGCTCAAATTTATTCTTTGTTCTATAATAAATTGCTCTCGCTGTAAATAATGAAGCCCAACATGCTCTAACTGCGGTCATAACTTTGGCGTTTCCTTTTACATTCAAATAAGTAGCCTGTTGTCCCGCAAAGCTTGCTTCTGGTAAATCTTCTGCAGTAGCAGAACTTCTTACCGCCACAAAAACTTCTTTTGCTTCAACTAAATCGTGCGCTTCTTTTTCTGCCCCAAGTAATTCATAATTATCTATGATTTCTTCTTTCATCTCTTCCGGAATTTCAGTATCAATGATAATTTTCTGAACCTCTTTGGCTACTCTTTGTAAGGTAGCTGTATCATCAACATTCAATCCAGACAACTTATCTTGAATCTTATCTTTTATTCCCGTTCTTTCAATAAACTCTTTGTAAGTTTGGGCAGTAATTGCAAAACCATCCGGTACAGGCAAACCAGCATTAATCATCTCAGCGAGATTAGCACCCTTCCCACCAGCAGTAGCAATAGAATCTTTATTTAAATCTTTAAACCAAGCAACATATGACATTTTATTATACCTCTTTTAATAATTAGTAGAAAAGTTTGGTTGTATTTAAAATTTGTTATAAATAAAAATTAAACCCTATCAAAACAGAAATCATGCTTACCCACATAACTTTTTAAATCTTCCATTTTAACTGAAGAGACTACTTCAATATTGTGAAGATCTCCTTGGTTTATATCAGGAACAAAATTTATACTTTTCTCACTTTTAAGATATCCGTTACAAAGTTTTTTGCAAAAATCTAAAGATAAAACTTTTGGCAAATCAGCAAGTTCTTGATAAACCTCAATTAACTGAAATTTCATAAAAGATTGAAACCCCTTTTCATGGTTTTGCATCATCTTTTCGTGTACTCCCTTATCTTCAGGAGTATCTTCATGAGGAATTCTTTCAAGATCATTAGTAAGATCTATATGCATTTTTGTTGCTGGAAAATCTTTTCCATTGGTAATATACTTCTCATGGGCTGATCCAATAAGATTCTGATAATGTTCAACCTGTTTTGATATTTCTTTTCCTACTGAATCAAGTGAACCTAATTTTTCAGAAATCAAATTTAAATTAGCAAAAACATAAATTAATCCATGAGGAGAAACTCTCCACTCCGGATCGGAATCTGTTTCATCCCGAACTGACAAATTTGAAGCATACTGAACTAATGCTTGAGTTAAATCCCACTCGTTTTCCGAACAAGATTTTATTAAATTTTTTACAATGCTATAATTATGATTGCCAACAAAAGGATTTCTTTCAACTAAATCCTGATAGGGCTGTCCTTCTTTTTTATAAGGTGTCGTCTTAAGAAGTTCAAAATCATCCTCTTGATCTAAGAAAGGTTTAACTGCTTCACTAGTTAAACTTCCACTAGTTTTACCATCACCTAAAGGCGCTCTTAAAATAAAACCGACCGTTCTTTCTTCCAAACTTAATTCAGACATAAACGTAAAAGATAACTTATGGTTTATTAAGATTATGGTAATAGAAACTCTTTAATAATACCTGAAACAAAGAAAAAATATTATTTAAACTTCCCGCCTTTGCCCCTAATTCGATTCCACAACCCACCATAATCATGTTTACCTCGAAGTTCTTTCAATGCTTTCTGTAACTGATTATAAGACAATAATGCTTTCTCCCATTTAAACATTAAATTTGGATCTTCTTTAGCTGCACTTTTATTATCATCAATATATCCTGCCAACTGACTTAAAGCTTTTATTAAATATTTCATTAAAGCATTTGGAGAATTTATGATGATAGTTTTATTAGGAAAATATTCTTGCAAATTGTTAAGAAACTTTTTAATGATCCCAATCTGTTCTAAATTTAATTGTTCTAATTCTGTTATTAATTTTTCTGAAACCATGATATAAATAAAAAAATAATTTAATATTTATTCTTCATCAAGATCTTCACCAAAATCATCAGTATCCTCAATGTTTTCATCATACATTGGTTTTTCGGGAACTCTTTCCAAAGATTCTTTACTAACAGTTTCAAATCTTTTTTGTCTAGGGGCCGGACGATCTTTCTTTTCTAACTGTTTAACCACTTCCGCAAAACCAACTTTTTCCAAAACTTTTGTAACTTTAACCATTACAAAATCATTCTCTTTTGTGTTTGGAACAAATAACACAAAACCTTTAACTCTTGCAATTCCATCACCTTTACCACCAACAGAATCTATATGCACTTCATATTGTTCTCCTTCTTTAACAGGAGCTGTTCGTTCATTCATTTAGATATACCTCCGAGTACTTAGTTCTATATTTATGAGAATTAGACTGTAACATTTGTATTTATATTAATCATAACTTTAATCTTTATTATTGATAATAATATATAAATGTTGTGTAAAATAATCAAAAAATAGAAAAAAAATTAAAAAGAAAAAATAAAACAGATTAATTCACATCAACTAATCCTGGCGAAGTTACTTCAAAACAACATTCCCCATCAGCTAAATTAGGCGCATCAATCAACTTTGCTACTCGACTACCTTTCCTACCTTTACGCAAATAAACTCTAAAAGTAGATGCGTGCGCAACAATATGTCCACCAATTGAAGTTGTTGGATCACCAAAGAACTGATCTGGTTTAGCCATTACTTGATTGGTTACATAAACACAAATGTTATGACTAGAAGCAATCTTAGCTAAAGCGTGCATATGCCTATTCAACTTCTGCTGCCTTTCTGCAAGTGTGCCCCGACCAATAAACTCTGCTCGGAAATGGCTAGTTAAAGAATCAACAACAACCAATTTAACATTCTTACCTTGTTCTGTAATCAAACTATCAACTTTTTCAGTCAACAACATCTGATGGTCAGAATTGTATGCACGAGCCACCATAATCCTACTTAAAACTTCTTCAGGATCAATCCCTGCCCCTTCTGCAAGTTGAATAATTCTTTCCGGTCTAAAGGTATTCTCAGTGTCAATATAAACTACTGTTGAAGTAGCATCTTCTTTTAACATGTTAACTGCTAAGATGTGTCCAATTTGTGTCTTTCCAGAACCAAACTCACCAAAACATTCGGTAATCGCGTTAGTTTCAAAACCGCCACCCATTAAGGTGTCAAAGTTTTGACTGCCAGTAGAAATTTTAACAACTAATTCTCTTTTCTTTAAAATATCCATCCCAGTTTCAAAACCCATTTTCATACTATCACGAGCAGCATTGATCATTTTTCTTCCTACAGATTCAGAAACACCAGCAGTTTCAGCTAATTGCCCTAAAGTCGCAACAGCAATCGACATTAAATCTCGATAACCCGCAGCTTCTAATTTCTCTGCAGTTGCTGCTCCTACTCCCGGTAAGTCTTGAATAGTTAGTTTTTCCATTTTTGGTTCCTCTACTGTTTTAGGAATCGCTGCTTCAACATTGATATCTTCTGCATTAACTTCGTCTGTATTTTCTTGAGCCATTTGTTCAACTTTTTGTTTTGTCATTTTATAAGCACCTCTATTTTAACTAATTTTCTCCCCTGAACATTTCTTGTTCATTTAGAACAATGTGTTCATAGGCTTTCTGTAAAACAACAACTGCTTTTGGCAGATCATTGGTTCTTAAAGAATTGGTAGTTTGCCAATTGCCTTCTTTGTCGGTGTAACACCTTTCAATAGAAACCGTGTTATATTCAGTTTCTTCTCCATTTGCTCTTTGGCCTTTATTTCGCCAAACCGTAGCAGAAATTGCTCCTGCTCTATACTTTTTTTCCGGGTAGTTTCCTTCCTTAATGGTTTCTACTACTACTTCTTGTTTTTGTGTATTCATTTCATACACCTCTTGCTTTCGCATTTTATTTCAAACAGATGACAATTATTGCCATCCGCGAGGTCGCAACCAGTTTTGATTGCAGTTACTATAGTAGCAGAACTCGTTTATATAGTTTGTCCGCAGTTGACCAGTGGCCCAACAAAACCGCTGAAACTATAAAATTATGGAGATAGAAACGCTCTAGCACTGGACAAACAGCCTGTCCAGTGGAGTGATTTGATTAATTTGTTTATTAAAAATTATCTATCTCAAAACAATTGTATAAAGAAAAAAATTATTTAGGTAAATCTTGTTTCCCAGTTAAAGTAAGAATGTTTTTCTTTTCCTCAAAATTAATTTCAATTAAATTGTTGATAACTAAATCATTTCCAACTAAATAAAAAGAAACATTTCTTAAATCGTGTAACCTAACCTTTTCTATGTTCTTAAACTCTAAAACTTTGAAAGGCGCTTTCGCTTTCAAGTGAGGATTGTTAATGTCAAACATCCCAATAAATGCGGTCCTAAGTCTATCATCTGTTCCACCCGGTTTTTTACTGATTGTAACGCTTTTAACTTTGTAAGTTACCATATTTTTACTTGATAAAGTCCTCCCTTTTAAATATTGCGAAAATTCCTTTCAGATGTAAATAATAAGACAAAGCGAAAGACAAAGCAAAAAACACTAAAACCCATAATCTACTTGCCCAAAAAGATCCTAATAAATATCCTACCAAGAAACCAATAATAATCAAAACAAACGGAAATATCGGCTCAGAAAACCGCTTCATATAATATACTCTTGCCCCTAAAAATCCAGCAATGATCACTGATAAAAAAGTAAACAAAGCACTTTGTAAAAGTACAGCAATTACAAAACCAAGAGCTAAAAATAATATTGTTAAAACTTCAGCCCATTGTTCTTCAAATTTAAATTCCATCTTTAATGTTTCACCTCCATTAAAGATTGCTTCAAAAATATTTTATTTTTTATTGCCATTTTAGTCTTTCTCCGATCCAATTAAAATATAAAACAATCCTACTCCTAAACCAACTACAATTGCGGCAATCAAACCAAAAGCAGTCTTAGTTAATAACAACACCGCTGATAAAAGTACTGTAGCAATTGCAACATAATATAAATTTCTGGAACCAAAAAATAAACTTAATCCATCTAACTGTGGTAAAGGAAATAAAGCACAAAAAGCCATCACTAAATTTAATTTCATGCCTTGATTAAAAAAATAATTTTGTGGAGAAATGTACAATGCAACAGCAAAAAGTATTGCTAAAATTAAATTACCTAAAATTCCCCATAGCGCAGTTATCGCCATCACCATATTTGATTGACCATATCTAAGCTCACCTAGGCGTTGCTTAATCATGATTGTTGAGATTGCCCCCCCAACAAAAATCAAAGGAACTTTTCCACCCGAAAGTAAGGCAACAACAAAAGAGATTCCTAATCCAATCCACCAAACTTTATATTCTGCTTTTTGACCTTGAGAAAGGCCATAAATTTTTTGACAAGAAAACCTAAAAAAAAGAGAGATGATTGCTATAACAGAAATCAACAATACTTTAAATGGATCAATAACTACCCTATAATTATCAATCATAGAATAAATAATTGTAATGACAATTGTAGCCGCAATTAAACCAATAATCTCTTGCTGACTAAATTTATAAAAATCTTCAATTCTTGATTTGATTTCTTTCCAGCTAACCATCTTTTATGATTAATTAAATAAGAGTACTATTTAAATTATTTGTTTAAGAACCTTACTTCTTCTCTAACAACCATAACTTATGTACTGATTCGCCTTTTTTAATTTCGCTCTCTTCCAACAACTTAAACTTCTCAGAAACAGATAATTCCCAGTTAGGTCTGCCAATTAAGAGCATTATTCCTTTTTTCTTCAAAATATAATTGGCTTGATAATAAATTTCATTTAATCTTTCTTCATCTTTAGTTGTTACTTGAATAATCAAATTGTCAAATTCTAGTTCAGAAAATCTAACATCTAACTCATCTAATTCGTATTTTTGAATGTCTACTAAATCTTTCATTCCCGCTAATTGAGAATTTTTTCTGGCTGCAGTAACATTCTGTCGAGTAGAATCAAAAGCATAAATTTTCTCTTTAGAAAACAAAGCGGCTTCAATAGCCATTGTTCCATCTTTACAAAAACCCACCAATAATTGTTTCCCTTTCTTAAAACCAGACTTACGAACAAAATAATATGATAAATCACCTTTGAAAGAAGCGGAATGAGCAAAGACCCGATATTTCCGAGAATTTAATTCTTCAACATTTTCATCAATTCCTAAAAAGTAATCTTTACCATTAAAATAAACAATAACTAACATTTCTGGTTTCTTTAATTCTAGTTTTGGTTCAAAGCTTAAATCTGAATAAATCATTCCGGCAACTTTTCTGGCAAGTTCTAATCTTTTTTCATTACCTTTAACATTTTCAACTTCAACTTTAAACGATTTCTCCGGAGAAAAATGTTTTTCCCAACCGCTTTCAGAAATTTGCTCTAAACCTTTTCCTAAAGAAATTAAAACCCTTCTTGCTGATTGTAATTGGTTTAATTTTTCTATATCAACATCAACATCAACTTCTAAAACAGAATCAGAAATTTTAGCAACAACATTAAAAGATTCTTTAATTTCTTGCTTGGCCAATTCTTCCAATCCGGGATTAACTAAAATAAAGAATTTCATTGTTCAGGATTTTCATCCTCATTTATATTCTCAGTATCATTATCATCGATGTCTCCATCATTATTTTCAGCATCATCTTCTTCAGCACCGTCATCTTCAACATCGCTGTTATCATTATCAGCGTCATCATTACTATCAGTATTATCTTGAATCTTATCTTCTTCAGAATCATTATCAGAAACATCATCACTAGCTTCAGGATTAGGATTATCTTCGATATTATTATCAACATCATCGCCATTCTCACTATCATCAATAATAATCATCGCTGCTGCTGCCAATTGGTCACCCTCATTTAAACGCATTACTCTTACACCTTGCGTAGCTCTACCAACAACAGAAATGCCTGAACATTTTGTTCTAATCGCAATTCCATTCTTAGACATCACCATTAATTCTTCTGTGCCGTCAACTAACATTACAGTTTTTGCTTCACCATTCTTATCAGTGATTTTAATATTAGTAACACCCTTACCGCCACGATTACATAACCGATAATCAGAAACTGGAGTTCTCTTACCATAACCTTTCTCAGTCAAAGTTAAGATTTCTTTATCTTCTTCTGCCGCCAACATGCCAATAACAATATCTTTTTCTCTTAATCTTACTCCCCGTACTCCTCTTGCTGTTCTACCCATGGAACGAACATCTTTTTCTCTGAAACGATTAGCAAGACCTTTTTTAGTAGCTAAAATTATTTCTTGATTTCCGTCAGTATATTTCACACCAACTAAAGAATCATCTTCATCTAAGCTGATAGCTCTGATACCGCCTTTTCTAGGTTTAGAAAAATTTAATAGTTCTGTTTTTTTAACAGTTCCCATTTTAGTTGCAAAGAATAAATAACCTTCTTTAAAGTCCCTTACTGGAATAATAGCACTAACATTTTCTCCTTCTTTCAATTCTAAAAGGTTAGCCAGATGTTTTCCTTTAGCTTGTCTACTTCCTTCAGGAAGTTGATAAACTTTTAACCAATAAACTTGACCTTTATCAGTAAAGAAAAGTAAATAATCATGAGTGGAAGTAACATAAAACTTTTCTACAAAATCTTCCTCTTTCATTCCTGCTGCTTTAACGCCCTTACCACCTCTACGCTGAATCTTATAAGTATCTAGAGGTAATCTCTTTACATAACCAGAATTAGTCATCGTAACCACGACAGTACTTTCTTCAATCAGTTCTTCAAGATCAACATCTTCATCTTCTCCAACAACAATTTTTGATCTTCTTTCATCACCATAATTAGTTTTAATTTCTTCTAATTCTTCTTTGATTAAATCAAAAACAATTTTCTCAGAAGATAAAATCCCAGTATAATATTCTATTCTCTGTAATAATTCTCCATGTTCTGTTCTGATTTTTTCCTGTTCCAAAGAAGCAAGTTTTTGTAAACGCATTTCTAAAATTGCTTTAGCCTGAATTTCTGAAAGGGAATAAGTGCTCATTAAGAATGCTTTAGCTTCATCAACAGTTTTACTTTTCTTAATTCCAGGAATAACTTCATCAATGTTATTTAAAGCAATTAATAACCCGTCTAAAATGTGCACTCTTTTTTCAGCTTGATCTAATTCATACTGGGTTCTTTTAACAATAACATCGGTTCTGTGTTTAATATGTTCTTCAAGAATTTCTTTCAAACTTAAAACTCGTGGCTGGTTATCAACTAAAGCCAATAAATTAATCCCAAAAGAAACTTTTAAACGACTATACTTAAACAACTGATTCAAAATAACATTAGGGTCAGCATCTTTCTTTAAATCAATTACTACCCTGATTCCTTCTCGATCAGATTCATCATTAATATTTCTAATGCCAAGAATTCTTTTATCCCGAACTAAATTAGCAATCTGTTCAATCAACTCTGCTTTGTTAACCATGTAAGGAATTTCTTTAACAATAATTTTTCCTTCTTCCATTTCAATAACAGATTTAATGATAACTTTACCCTTACCTTTTGCATAAGCGTACCATAAAGCGTTCCCGCAAGAAACTTCTCCACCAGTAGGAAAGTCAGGACCAGGAACAATTTCCATTAATTCTTCAACAGTAATGTCTGGGTTATCAATAGTGGCAATAATTGCATCACAAATTTCAGTAACATTATGAGGTGGAATGTTTGTAGCCATTCCTACCGCAATTCCGGTTGAACCATTAATCAACAAATTAGGCAACTTGTTAGGAAGAACTTGTGGTTCTTTTAATGAACCGTCAAAATTTTCTTTAAAGGCAACAGTATTTTTATCAATATCTTTTAACATTTCTTCAGCAAGTTTGCTTAATTTTGCTTCAGTATACCTATAAGCTGCCGCACTATCACCATCAACACTACCAAAATTACCTTGACCTTTAATTAAAGGGTAACGTAAAGAAAACTCCTGAGCCATTCGTACTAAAGCAGCATAAACAGATTGATCACCGTGCGGATGATATTTTCCTAAAACCTCTCCACAAATTCTGGCACATTTCTTGAAAGGTTTATTGTAAAACATGCTTAAACCATACATGGCATAAAGAATCCTTCTGTGCACAGGCTTTAATCCATCACGAACATCAGGTAAAGCTCTACCCACAATCACAGACATTGCATAATTTACATAAGCTTCCTTCATCTCTTCTTCGATGACTCTAGGCCTAACTTGAGTTACTTTTACTGCTTCATTTTCGGGATTATTTTCTTCCATTTTTAATGATTAAAAATATTATTTTAACGACGATAAATTAATAAATTATAGAGAATTTAGTGATTTATAAAGGTTTCTGTGAAGAAACTTCAAAAATCATTTATGATTTTTTTTAATTGTGGTTTTTCAGTATAAAATAGAGATAAACTCAGCTAATAGTAACTATTCATTCATTTCTCTCATTGCTTTCTCAATCTCGCCTTTACCAACTTTTTTCTTATCTTCCAATTCAATCAATCTCTCTACTTCATCATGCTCTTTTTCTACCGCTTCAGCTTCTTGTAAAACTTCTGCTGGCACTAATTTTAAAAAAGCTTCTTTTGCTTCTTCGCTAGGAAGATCGAAATATTCAAAGAATTTCTGACTTAATTTCACTTTATAAGTTCGACCAAACTTTTCTTTAGCAACAAATCCCTGCTCTACTAAATTACTCATATGTTCATAAGCCCCAGAACCACGCAATTTAATAATCTCAGATTGTACAATAGGATATTTCCAAGCAATTACTGCGAGAGTATCCATTAAAGGTCGTTCCAATTCTGTTGAAGTAACAATATTGCTCACCAGAGGAACGTATTCATCTCGAACAGTTAATTTCCAACCACTCTCTCGAGGTTCAATTTTTAAAGCATGATCACGACTATTATACTCACCCATCAATTCTTTCATCACTTTATTAACATCTTTAATTTCTAAAGAACATAAACTAGCCAAACGTTCAACAGTTATTTCTTTACCTACCGTAAAAAGAACCGCTTCCACTTTTTTTTTATTAGTCATTTGTATCTTCCTCTTTTTAATTTATTACAAAGAGAGCCCAGAAAATTTTTCATAATTTTCTCGTGTTCCTCTTTTTAAAATATTTTTAAACTTCTATTTACTTTTAATAAAATAAATCCCTTCTTTTAAACTTACTTTTTCTTGATCAATCAATTTGTCAAGATAATCTTCCAATTTATCTTGATTTACACCTGTTAATTGACTTAATTGCTCTGAAGTTAAATTACCTTTCGATAATAATACCATTAAATAATTATTCAATAATCCAGACATACTTTTCTTCAATTGTTCATTTTCAAACTTAACTTGTTTTGCCACCATATCTACTTGGTGCAATTTACTTTGTAAATCATTAAGAAAATTTGAAACGTCTGCATCAGAATACTTTAACTCTTTGGGTTCAATAATTTCAATCATCGAAGGCATATAATCAAAACAAAAACTGATTAAATCTTCAATTTGCGCTGCTTTAATTTCTAACTCTGCAAAACCAGCCCATAATTCTTGTTCTTCTTGTTTCTTAAGATCTGCATATTCTTCACTAATCACTTCATAAGTTCCACTAGTTTTAAGCTTTTCAACAAATTGTTTAAGTGATTTATCTACATGTTCTTGCGGTTTACCTAAAACTTCAATTACTGCTCTGAATAAAATCTTTTTTTCCATAAATATCACAAATCTAGACTTATTTTTAAATCTTTTTAAAAATCAACACAAAACAAACTAAACCCAAAATAATTATCAACAAATAAGGGATAACTTTCTGAGCTTTTTTTGAACTTGATTCATAAACAACAATTCCTTTTGAGCTCTCTTTAACTCTTAATTCCTCTGCAGATAAGCCAAAATTATCTTCTGCAGCAAAATTAGTTACTGCCATTCCTGTAATTTGATTAGTTTTCTCAGAAAGTTTAAGTTCTTCATTCTCTTTAACAATAATCGCTGCTGTTATTTCTTGATTGGTTTTTTGCTGATCTTTATTTATTTTAATTTTAAGGTTATATTCCCCTTCTGCAATGCCCGAATCAATTGGAACTAATAATTTAACTTCTTTTTCTGTATTCTCACTCAAATCAAACTCAATTAAATTATCATCCCTTTCTAAAACAACTTCACAATCGCTACAACAAGAATAACATTTACTACCTCGATATAAGTAAGCCCAGACTTTAAATTCATGTTCAGAATTGTCTCCTTGAAAATTTAATTTAACATTTAATTTCTCACCCGCAAAAATATTCTTTGGTAAGTCAACAATTTTGTAAGATAATTTGTTACTCCCTCCCTCGGCATTATTATTCTCTTCTTTCTTCAACTCTTTCACATAAGACAAATAGTCTCGGCAGAGAGTTTTATCTACTCCCTCAATCAATAATTCCATTTCATCTGTTTCTCCTAACCCAGAAACAATTAAATTTGCTTCACCTTCTTTAATCACTAAATTACAATTGGGTTTAAGTTGAATTGGTAAAGTTATTTTATAATCAGTAAATTTGTCTTTAAGATTTATTTTGGTAGTTTCACTAATCTTCTTGCCCTCTTTTTCAATGTAAGCAGTTAATGAATATTTGTTGGTATTTCCTTTGTAAACTTCAATTTCTGCTTTAACCAAATCACCAAAAGTAGTTTCGGCAGGAGTAATCTTTTTAATTTCAATTTTTGAATTTCCTGCAGAATCATCATCTCCAGATTGTGAATTAATCTGATTATTAACTACAATCAACATTTTCTCTGCAAAATTATTAGAATGATTAGAATCATTGCATAACGGTTTAACCTCGGATTTAAGATAAAGAACTCGATCCTCTTCATCAATATTGGGAGTATAAGATTTTTTATTAGTATTTTTTGTCACAACTTTATTTTTAATTTTATTCTCAAAAAGATCTTCCACCCAATATTCAATGGTAAATGGATAAATTTCTTCATTCAACTGATTATAAAAACCAACCCTTTCCTTATTAGAATAAAACAGTTTTTCGTTAACAATCTCTAAATTAAGATCGCAAGGAATTTTGGAGGTATCAATTACTTCAATATTTTGACAAACAAAATTGTTATCTAAATTAATATCTTCAAAATCTAAATCAACAACTTCGCCACATAAAACAAATTCTCCACCTTCCTTTAATAATAACTCTCCTGTATTAGAATAAGTAGAACAGCCAATCTTTTCCCGAATAAAATTATTTTCAAAAATTGTTTGATTATTTTCATCAAGTAAATAATAATGAACTTTGATTATTTCTTTATCTGAACAATTATCTTTTTCTAAGAATTTAATCTTAAACAAATCATCATAAGAGTATTGAGTGTAAATCTGATCATCTAAATAAACGCTTAATTTTACATCTCTTTTCTGAGGAGGAACATAATTGGGGTCAGCAGTATTCTTTCTTCCAGGAGTACCATAAACCTCTTTACTTTCCAGCCAAAGATTATTAACATATTCTATCGAATGCCCATTACCATTCCCTCCGAGGGCTTTAGAATAATTGGTTTTTATTTCTAAATCCCCATTAGTTAAAACTATTTCATCTTTTTTATTTTTTAAATTAAAACTTCCTGCATCTACTGCTTTATAATTGCCATCAGTTGAATTCCAAGAACAATCATTATTGCCGTATAAAGATTCAAAACAATCTTCATCTTTATCAGAACCATCAACTAGTTCTCTAGCGATAATAAAATATTCTTTTGGACCAACGATTAAATCGTCAATTTTCTTATTATTAATTGTAAAATTGATTAACTCGAAACTATTAGTTCCAGAATTGTGTACTTCAATCCATTCTAAATCTGAATCTGAACCCATTGCGGTTGAAGGGTTGTACATTATTTCTGTAATCACTAGTTCTGCCGAAATAAGAGGAAATAAGAGAACCAAAAAAAATAAAACAATTGTATAAAAATATATCTTCATCAAAAAACCTTATTTGTTCGGCAATTAAAAAGAATATCCAACCAGAAAAATATATTTAAGAACATGAATTTGCCCATATATCCATTACAACACCAGTTTATACTACTTAACAATACTAAACAAAGTTTTTAAACGTCCTCTACTTAAAGAAAATAAAATGGGTTGGTTATTCGGTAAAAAGAAAGTTGTGGCAAAAGTTCCTTTTCCAGAAGGTAAATCATTTAGCGAAAAAACATTACAATTTTCAAAAAGTAGTTCTGAAGATAAAGTGATTGAACCAACAAAAATTCAAGCCGCTGCAGGATTAGAAAAACCGATTGTCCCGCCCCCAGAACCAATAGAACCTGTTCAAGAAGATTTTGCATTACCTTCAGATGTTGAAACTGAACAAACAAATAATTTTTCTTTACCGGTTGAACCTTTTTCAAATCAAAAAATGGAACCGTTATATATTAAAATGGATGTTTACCAAAGAATTTTGGAAGAATTGGGAGAAATTAAAAAGAATCTTAGCACATTAAAAGGAATAAGTACCAATTTAGTAAAATCAGAGTATAACGAAGAACATCATTTCGTTAAATTGAAAAAAGTAACCAAAACAATGCATGATAAACTATTGCAAGCAGATAAAATAATTTTTAAGGGTGATTAAAATGGATCGCATGCCAGTCTTTATAAAAATAGATGAATATGATAATGTACTTAATTTAGTTAAGTTAGTTAGGGGAAAAATTGATGATGCAAAGGAAACTTTGTTAAAAATAAATGATTTAAAAAATGAAGAAGATCATCAACTAGAGTTATGGCAAAACGCTTTAACTGAAGTTGAAAAGAAGGTTGATTTTATTAATCAATCTTTACAAGAACC
>JABHRR010000009.1 GCA_018670095.1 Candidatus Woesearchaeota archaeon | reverse complement strand
TTTAATAATCTTAAAGAAGCTTTTGAAAATGTTTGTAAAGAATTTAATCTTGAAATTAATAATGATAAAATTGATTCTCTTGTTGGAATGTGGAACAAATCCTGGATGTTAGCTCAACCTTATCAAGAAATCAAAGAAATTATTACAGAACTGAGAAAAAAACATCAAGTTATTTTAGTATCTAATACAGACTGTTTTTCAATTAAACAAGTAATGGAAAAATTTGACCTTAACGAACTTTTTGATAAAGTGTATTTATCCTGTGAAATTGGCATGATTAAAACTGATCAGAATTTCTTTAAACATGTTTTAACAGATTTAAATTTAACAAGTGATGATGCCACTATGGTCGGCGATAGTATTCAATCAGACATCATGGCTGCTAAACGAATGGACATAAAAGCAGTCTTGATCGACCGTAGAAATACCCGTGATTATCATCCTAAGATTAAAAGTCTAAAAGAGTTAAGTAGAATCTTAGAGATGTGAAGTTTAATTTATAATTCTATTTTTGTTATCATCTAAAAAACAAACATTAAATTTATTAATACAACTCATATATTAGAGAATATAATGGTAGAAATAATTTTCCTGGGAACAAGTTGTATGCAACCAACTAAGAAACGAAATCATCCTAGCTTTATGCTTAGTTATAAAACTGAAAATATTTTGTTCGATTGTGGAGAAAATGTGCAACGACAAATGCGTCTTACTGGAATTAAACCGGCAAAAGTTACTAGATTATTAATTAGCCATTGGCATGGAGATCATGTTTTTGGCATTCCCGGATTAATGAGTTCTATGGGTGCAGATCAATTTGCAAAAAAATTGTACATCTATGGTCCGAAAGGTAGCAAGAAATATTTAGAACATATGTTTAAATCATTTTCTGCTAATGATATTATCCCTTATGAAGTTAAAGAAGTTTCTTCAGGAGTATTCTTTGAAAATGAAGATTTTCAATTAGTGGCAGAACCATTAAAACATTCTGCTGATTGTGTTGGATTTAGTTTTATTGAGAAAGAACGTTTAAGAATTAATGTTGCTAAAGCTAAGAAGTTGAAATTGGAAGGACCAATTTTAGGAAAGTTACAAGCAGGTAAAGATGTAACTCATGATGGTAAAAAAATCAAATCTGAAGATGTAACCTACCAAGTAGAAAGAAAAAAGATTAGTTATGTTGCCGATACTTTACCCTGTAATGGTGCCAATAAATTAGCTAAAGATGCCGATTTGTTAATTTCTGAAGGAACACATCTTAGCGATATTAAAGAGAAAACTAAAAAATATATGCACCTGACAATAAAAGATGCCGCTTTAATCGCTTCTGAAAATAATGCTAAAAGATTAATTTTAACTCATATTAGTCCTAGATATAAATCCACTTCTGAAATAATTGCTGAAGCTCGTGACTATTTTGATGAAACTATTGTTGCGGAAGATTTTATGAAAGTTATAGTTTAAAATGATCAATCGAAAAGCTAAAGGCAGTAAAGGTGAAAGAGAACTAGTTAGATACTTTAATGAGAATCATTATTCATGTCTTAGAGCTGCCGGTTCAGGGTCATCAATCTATCCCTGTCCAGACGTTCTTGCTGGTAACGCCATTCGAAGATTAGCAATTGAATGTAAAGTCACTAAAGAGAAAAAAAAATACTTTCAGAACGCTGAAATTGAGCAATTATTAACTTTTTCTAGAAACTTTGGTGCCGAATCATGGATAGGGGTAAAATTTCCTGATCAAGATTGGTATTTTGTAATGCCTGAAGATATGAAAGATACTGGTAAGTGTAAATTGATTACTTTAGAATTAGCTCAAAGAAGAGGATTGTCAAAAGAAGAATTACTGGAGATTGATAAAAACCGAAAGGTTTAAAAGGGAGAAATACCAATATAAGCTATATGCGTCTAACTCAAAATAAAATTGAAGAAATTATTCTACCCATTCTTAATGAAGAAGGATTACCTTTAGTTACTCAGCTTTACGGAAAAGAGAATGTTTCTGAATTTGATTTAGCTAAAGATACTAAATTAGACATAAAAGTGGTTAGAAAAATGCTTTACCTTCTTTATAATAATAATTTAGTCAGTTTTAATCGTAAAAAAGATAAGGAAAAAGGTTGGTACATTTACTATTGGACTTTAATCCCAGATAATGTTCGTTTTATCTATTTCAAAAGAAAAAGGGAACAATTGATTAGACTTAATGAAAAATTAGAAGCGGAAGAAAAAGAATTATTTTTTATCTGTCCAAAAGAGTGTGTGCGATTAACATTTGACCAAGGAATGGACTTTGAATTTCACTGTCCCGAATGTGGAGACCTGCTTAATCAAGATGAAAGTAATATCAAAAATATTTCTAAGATTAATAATAGAATAAAACAGTTAGAAGATGATCTTAATGAAGAAAAAAGAATAGTTAGAAGAGCAATAGTTAAAGAAAAGAAAAGAATTGTTAAAGAACAGGTTAAAGCTAAACGAAAAGAAGAAAAGAAAAAAATTGTTAAAAAGCCTGTTAAAAAGAAAAAAACTGCTAAGAAAACTTCTCCTAAAAAGAAAGTTACTAAGAAAAAAACTATTGCTAAAAAAAAATCAAAAACGGTTAAAAAACCGGTAAAGAAAAAAGTAAAAAAATAAATTTATCTTTTACGCTTTTTAGCTCTTCTTGCTGGAGATTTTCTCTTAATTGCTCTTTCAATCACCATCTCTTCTCTAAGAACTTTACTGGTCATCCTTTGAATGTTCATCTCCATTCCGGCAACTCTCCTTTCTAAAAGAATCAAGACTCTCAACGAATAAACGATTGCTGCTAAAGTTCCAATAATTACGGCAAGAATAACTTCTGCTAATTCTAATCCTGGCATTTTTTTAATTCACCTCTTTTTTTTAATAATTTGTAATCAACAAACACTAAAAACTGTCTAAGTTTTTAATTATGAATAATATAATGTTTACTTATAAGTATATAAAAGTTTTGTTAAATAGAATATAAACAACCACAATACTTCTGATGGTAAAGATCTAAAGGTTGAGCTAGTTTCTTTGCTTTGTTCAACAATTCAAACCTTTCTTGTTTAGGAAAATTAAATTCTAAATATTGTAAATTATTTTCTTCCGCTAATTTTTTAGACAGTTCATTAATAAAATTAATATCTTTGTACGGACTTAAATTTAAAGTGGTTGAGAAATGAGTAAAACCGTTCTCTTTAGCAAACTTTACTGTTTCTTGCAAACGAATTTCAAAACAAACGTTACACCGCTTTCCATTCTCCGGTTCTTTCTCCAATCCTTTAACAGCAACAAACCAATCTTCTTTGTTATACTTCCCTTCAACAAAATCAAATTTAAATTCTTCAGCAATCTTCTTCACCGCTTCTAATCTCTTTTGATATTCCTCTTCTGGATGAATGTTGGGATTATAGAAGAAGATCGTAGTCTGATAATCTTTAATAAAATCTAAATAACTTAGGAAACAGATCCCGCAGCAAGTATGAAAAAGTAGTTTTTGTTTCATTAAGAGTAATTTCATTGACTACTTTAAATTCATTTCCTTTCATGAATCGTTAAATAAGAAATTACTGCTGGAATAAAGAATATCCCTGAAAATACTAAAGTTATTCTGGGACCAATTAAATCTGCTAATACGCCTGCAATTAACATTGCAATCGCTACCCCAAAATGGATAAACATTGATTCAAAGGAAGCGACTGTTGCTCTGGTCTTTGATTTCAAATGTCTTTGAAAGTAAGGTCTTTGAATTGGTTTTTCTAAATCACCAATATTTCCAATTACTACCATGAACGCTAAACCCGCCAAAGGAGAAACAACAAAAAATACTGCAAAAATTAAAACTGCTTCCATAATAGCAATAAAAGACAGATACATGCTTTCCTTTTTAATAAACCGAAATATTTTTCTAGCTATAAAAGGTAAAAATATTCCAATTGCTCCAAAAATACTTATTAAATAACCAAGATAATGTGTTGGCAATCCTAATTCTAATAAAAATGGTTGATAGATAATTCCAAACATTCCACCAGAAATAGCAATGAAAAATGCTGCCAATATTAAATGAAATATTACAGGATTACGATAAGAATGTCTGAAACCTGATTTAAAATGTAAATAAGAATGTTTGAAAATGTGTTTGGGAAGAATTTTCCGAGGTTTATAATGTTCTTCAACAAACATTAAAATTACTGCTGCAATAAAGAATCCTGCACTTTCAATAAACCATAAAAAATCATAACCAATTAAATCAATTCCTAAAAAATTAGTAAAAACATCTTTTCCAAAAAAAACAATTAACCCTGCTGCAAATAATCCTGATAACATTAACGCTGCTCTGTTAAAACTTCTATTTTTAACGTAATATTCCAAAATTAAATTTTCCTTTTTAGATTTCTTTAAATTATCAACAATCCATGCCTGATCTGCACCCGTAGATAAAGTTCGGGCAATACCCCAAAAAATAAAAAGAATTGTTAATGAAATAATGCTAGAAATAAAAGGAATAATTAACAAAATTATGGAAACAAATAATAAACTTAAAATCACCGATACTTTTCTTCCAAAAACATCAGCCACAACTCCCGTTGGCACTTCAAAAAAAACTGGAGTAATAAAAAGTATTGCTAAAGCTAACGATAATTCTGCAAAACTAAATCCTTTGATTGCAAAGTAAACTACAATTAAAGGTTCAATCACTAAAAACAGACAAACTATAATATTAGCTAAGTAAAAAGGTCCTAATAAATTCAATTCCTCTTTTTTAAAAAAACTCATTGTGAACTTACCATTATTTCTGATTATATATAATTAACGAATTTCTTTATATCCTTCTAAAGTGTAATGATGTTTTCCAGAACTAATTCTATATTTGTAAGGGATTTTATAATTTAACTTTTTGATCCAATATCCTCTATTAGGATATTCAACACTAAATCTAGTAAACCCTAATTGTTTGGCTAACTTCTCTACAAATAAAGCAGATTTCGTACCAATTCTTTTACCATGAAATGATTTATGGACATTAATATAATCCCATACAAATAAATTCTTGTTAAAATTCATGGTAAATATAAATTGAGTATCTCTCCAAGGTTCAAGAAGATTGTAATAACTAAATTTTTTAGGGTCATATTTTGGTGAAAATCTTTTACTCAAATAATTAACTTTGATTGAACCATTTTTGGAGGTAATTTTAATAATATCTGATGGATGATAAATAGTCAATTTCTTTAATTCTTCTTTAATATTCTTAATTAACGATTTCGATTTTAGAATTGGTTTAGCTTTTTCAATTTCTCTGTTCAATAAATCTCTTAATCCTTTTAATATTTTAACAACCACTTTAAACCAATTTTCTTCTTTCTTTAAAGAAATCAATTCTTGAATAAGTTTTTTAGTTGTTTTATCGTATGCTAAACCTAATAATTTTTTATCAGAATAATTTTTCAAAATAGATTCAATCTTTTTTTTAATTCTTATTTGAACGTTTCTATCACATTCATACACATAATGTGCATGAAGTTTATTACCTAAATCTTTATTTTCGCCTAATACAAGATAAATTGTTTTGTTAAGCATATTATTAATATTATTTCCAATTATATATAATTAACGAATTATATGAACTTCTTTAGCTGGGACACTTCTTAAAACCCTAATATAAAACAACTTCTTACCATCTAAATAGGGTTTGTATTTTCTTAATCCTTCCCTTAAAATTACTTTCTTAAAATTTTCATATCTGCCAAATGGAGATGACCAATACTTTCCACCAAAATGT
>JABHRR010000060.1 GCA_018670095.1 Candidatus Woesearchaeota archaeon | reverse complement strand
TAAATCTTTTATATTAGTTTTATTTTTACTTTTATTATGGATATTTTATCTCCAGTAGGAATTGTTGTAATTGCGATGTTAGTAGTAGTATTTGCCAACTTTATTTCTAAAATATTGAAAGTATTATTTTATGTGTTATTGATTGCGTTTGTAGCAGTAATATTATTTGGTGTTTCTTATAACGACTTGTTGAGTTGGGCTTCTGGGATTTTGTTATGGGTGTTTTAGGTATCTTCTCCAAATAGATAAAACTTATATATTTGGTTGTTTAACATTGTTTTATGGATGGTAAAGAAGAATCTATTGAAAGTACTCTTGATGAAGACTTAAAAGCTATTGAGAATTGTGATCCTCAAGATTTTAAAAGTATGCTTAAATCTTCTAAAGTTTCTCGAGAATATTTTTCTGAATTTGTTTTAGAGTTTCCTGCAGATGAACTTCCTCGGTTTATTACTTATTTAGCAGAACATGAGAAAGTTAAACCTATTTTTGGTGAACCTTTGAGTTCCTTTAATCAATTGGGTGTAGGGGAGCAAAAAGATGTTTTAGGCAGATTGTATGATTTTGTTGTTAACGATTATCGGTTATGACTATTCTTCAAATAGATAAAACTTATAAATAACGGGCCCTCCTAACTTCTTATGATATCATCTATTTGGACAGAAAAGTATAGGCCGCAAACTTTTGAAGAAGTTAAAGGTCAACAAGAGATTGTAGAGAAAGTAAAAGCTTTTGTTTCTACAGGTAGTATGCCTCATTTATTATTTTCTGGTCCTGCTGGTGTTGGTAAGACAACTTTATCATTAGTGATTGCCAAACAGTTATTTGGAGAAACTTGGCGACAAAATGTTTTAGAATTAAACGCTTCTGACGAAAGAGGAATTGATGTAGTTAGAGTTAAAGTTAAAGATTTTGCGCGAACAAAAGCTCTTGGCGATGTGCCATTCAAATTAATTTATCTTGATGAAAGTGATGCTTTAACAAAAGAAGCACAGCAAGCTTTACGGCGAACAATGGAGAATTACACCAAGACTTGCCGATTTATACTTTCATGCAATTATTCTTCGAAAATAATTGATCCTATTCAAAGTAGATGTGCAGTGTTCAGATTCAAACCTTTAGCAGAAGTAGACATTTATTCTATGATTGACAAATTAGTAGTTGATGAGGGGTTAACTGTCTCTGACGAGGCAAAGAAAGCGTTATTTGATGTTTGTGGTGGAGATTGTCGGAGATTAGAAAACGTAATGCAAAGTTGTGCAGTAATTAAAAAAGATATTGATGCAGAATTGGTTTATTCAATGGCTTCTGTAGCCAAGCCGAAAGAGATTAAAGAATTGTTAGGGATTGCTGCTACTGGGGATTTTCTTGCTTCCCGAAAGAAATTGTTAGATTTAATGTTGAATTACGGATTATCTGGTTTAGATGTAATTAAACAAATTCAAAGAGAAATTTGGAATTTGGAATTGGATGATCGAAAGAAAGTTGAATTAATTGACAAATGCGGAGAAGTAGAATTTCGGATGACAGAAGGTTCGGATGAGTATGTACAATTAGAAGCTTTTCTAGCGTTTATAGTAATGGTTGGGAGTAAATAGTTTTATATAATTAGCGTATTTCTTTTTTAATTATGAAGTTTGATAACATTACAAAACTTAAATGGATTTACTTTTTCAAATCATTATTCTTCTTTTCACCAATTTTAGCTCTATTTTATTTTTCAAGAGGATTAGATACATTTCAAATAGTTTCTTTAGAAGCAGTATTAATAATTGCAGTTTTATTTTCAGAAGTTCCTACAGGAATTATTGCTGACAAGATTGGCAGAAAGTTTTCTTTATCTTTCCTAATGCTTCTTCTAATTATTGGAAATATTTGGACTATTTTTGCTTATTCGTACTATGAATTTATTATAATCCAAGTTCTCTTCGGAATTGGGATTGCTTTTGGTTCTGGTGCCATAGAAGCGTTAGTATACGATGCTTTAAAGTATCAAAAAAGAGAAAAAGAAATGAGTAAAATTTGGGGTTCTATAAATTCCTATTCTTTAATAGGAATTGTTATTGCTATAGCTACTGGTGGTTATCTTGCCAGAAGCCATGATCCAAATACTTTTGTTTTATTAATTTGGCTTTTTACATTTGGGGCAATAATTGCTTTTATCATTTCTTTATTTGTTACAGAAAGAAAACATCAAAAGAAAATCAAAGAAGTAAGTCCTTTAATTTTATTTAAAGAATCTACTGTCCCACATGGAAGACCGTTTGAAATATAACTTACTTGAAAAAGTAAATAAACTGATAATGCCTGTCCTGATAATTGTTGGAGAGAAAGATGAAGGAACTCCTCCAGAACATCAAAAAATATTATTTGATGCTATTCCAACCGAGAAAAAGGAGTTACATATTATCAAAGATGCTCCACACACTTTCAGAGAGAAAGTTCAATTAGAAGAAATTAAAAAACTTATTAAGAATTGGATTGAAAAATACACTTAAAGTAAGCTGTCTTGTAGACTTTTATCTTTATCATTGAGAGATTTATATCCTTTAAGAGTATCAATCATTGCTTGCGCAGCTCTTTTACTAATCTGACCTTTCTGTTCATTTTTTTCGATGTTTCTAAGTTTTTCTTCCAGAGTATCTCCTGGAAGTCCAGCGATATAACTTTTTAATTTATCGCCATGAATAATTTTGGAAGTTGAGTTAGTTGTTTCTTTTTTTGGAGCAGCAATACCTACATAAGCTTCATATCTTTTAGAAGTGGTTTGTATTGCATATATTATGGCGTTATCGGGAACTTCTTTGATAGAATTACATTTAATGGCATATTCTAAATTTTTGATTGCTTTTTCTCTTGTATTTCCACCACGGAAACCAAATGTTTTCTCCATAGTAATTTTTTCAGTTTCATTAATTATTTCATAAGCCATAACTATTTGCGAGAGGATAACTAATTAATAAAGATTTCTAAAAAGAAGAAGATAAAAAAAATAAAAAATTTACTTAGCGCTTTCTTTAATTCTTAACTTTTCTGAGATCAAATCTCGGTAAGTATAGTCGAAAGTTATTTTAACTTGTTTAGTAGCTAAGACGTTTTCAGCTAAAGCAGTTTTTAATTTACAAACAATGTTAGTTTCACCGTTGATCAAACGAGCTTCGTTAACTTTACCAGCTTGTTTACATTCCCAGTTAGAATCATCAATGGAATAAGTTAATCTTTCTTGCACGCCAAATTCTTCACCAGGCTTAGTTACGTCTCCACCACCAACATTACTGACTTTAATTGTTAAAGCCATAATGCCTTTACCTGCAGTTGTTTCTGAAACAGTATTAACAGTAATTGGTGCTCCGGAAACAAAGAAAGTTTTTGCGCCTTCTACTTCACAAACTCGGTCGTCTTTTAAATCTTCTTTTAAACATACTTCGGGAATGATTAAATAAGTTTGATAAGTATATTCAATATCTGCAAACCATTCTCGGTCAATGTAACCATTAACTTCCTGATTATATTCTGCATCTGAAGAGAAAGTGATAGTTTCTTCGCCGCCTGTAGGAAGAAGTTCAGAAATAGTATCGACTAAATCTGCGTTTTGCAAACTTAAAGAAGGGATTCCATTAAAGTCTAAAGAGGGACCTTTCAAAGTTACTTTAACATCTCCTGGTTGGAGTTCATATTCTCCCTTATTGTTTAAAGTTAGTTCAATAGGGAATGTTTCTGTATCAAAAATACTATAAATTGCATCTTCTTCAACTCCAAACGGTTCAAAATTTCCCGTGACTCCTTGTGTTCCACCTAGATAGGCCCCTGTAGAAGTTTGTTGTTGTTCACCTTCACAAGCAACTAGAAATAACAAACTGATAACCATAACTGATAATATAATTTTTTTCATTTTAATCTACCTCTCTTTTAATTTTAATATTTATAGTAAGAGAAAAGAATAGGAGTTTTTAAAGTTTGCCTTATGTTCCGGGGGTTCTAACAATTTTAATTGGTTGTTGGAAAGATTTGATATAACTATAATCTAAATCAATAAACAAAGGTGTTTCAAAAGCAGAAGGGGAATTGATTGAAAAACTGCAAACAATTTTTCCTTTATTATTTGTTAACCTGACCATTTTGTCAACTGGATTGCAACTTATTGGTGAACCGCCACTTAAACTAACTTCATAACGAACTTTATCTAAATCTTGATAATCTAATCCGAGACTGCCACAATTTTGAATATTTACTCCAGGAGCAAGAATTCTTCCTCCGCCATTATTAACAATATTAATTTCAAAAATTGCTTTGTTACCCACCATATCTACAGCAACATAACTGATTCCTACCGGTGCGCCTTGTCCACCAGTCATACCAATATTTTTTGGGGTACAAGATTTTTGTTCAGGGGTAATTTGATAAAGTAATGGGTCTACACAAACTTGTGGATTAGCAACAGTATGATAATCATAACAAGTAAGGAAATTTAAATTAGGGTTGTATTCAAAAACTCCTAATGGTAAAACAATATTTGGTGCTTTGAATTCAAGTAAATTGGTACTGCCTTCAACATTATAAACATTTTTCCCTTCTAAAGTTCCAACATTAACTGCACAAGATTGTGGTAAGCCAAAACTTCCAGAAATAATATTTGTATCAAAACCAGTGATTTGCATAAAACATTGGGTAACATCTAAATCAGCATTTCCTCGATTTTGTACTTCTACTAAAGCTACTAATTCATTTTGATCATAAATTAAGTTTGGTGGTTGGTTAGATAATGTTCTTGCTTCAATTCCTTGCGTACCAGTTTGTACTATTTTAAGTGCGGCAGCAGTATCCAAAGGTTGATCACCTGCTTGGACTTGACCTTTACAAGCAACTAGAAATAATGTTAATAGGATAATCCCTAATACTTTAACAACACTCACACTCTTTTTCATAATAGTAAATAAATAAAAATGATTATATAAGCTTTTCGCTAATATTAATGGTTAGGAAAGAAAACAATTATAAATCAAAGCTATTTTTGAACGAAGATTATAGTTAAAGTTTAATTAAAATTAATGAAGATTGGAAACAATTAACATTAGGGTGAAAAAAATGACTAAATTTAAAATTTTACAGTTTAAAGAGGAATGTATTAGTTGCGGTGCTTGTGCAGCTATTTGTCCAGACTTTTGGGAAATGGATCAAGAAGGGATGGCTAATCTTAAAGAAAGTAAAAAAGTTGAAGATCATTGGGAAAGAATAATTGAGACTGAAGCTGCTCGTTCTCAAAATCAGGAAGCTGTTGATGTTTGTCCGGTACAAATCATTAAATTGGAACAAGTTGAATAAAGTAGGATAAGTTTTTAAATTATCCTCAATTCTTTTTAATTATGCAAAAATTAATCATATTAAACACTCGGGAAATTAAAAAAATTAAAGAAGTTATCAAAAATGATTTTGGTTATTCTTTAAAAAGTGATTATGCCTATTTGAGAAATGATAAAAATAGGATTTTTCTTGTTAACAAAGATTTGGGAAGATTGGATATTGATAAACTTAAAATAGATAAAATTGGGTTATATTTTGCTGAGGTGAAACATAATCACGTTAGATTAAGTAAGGAAGGGTCACAATTGTTGGCAAAAGAGGCTGAAAAAAATAAAGTTACTTTGAAAAATGTTGTTGAACTTTCTGAAAAAGAAATGAAAGATTATTTTCAAGGTTTAGATTTAGAAAAAGATTTAGGTGATGATAATAAGTTTATTTTATTGAAGTATGGTCAGGAAATTTTTGGGTGTGCAAAATATAAAGAGAAAACAATTCTTAATTTTTTACCAAAGATACATCGTGGAGAAGTTATTATTTGATTTTTTGATATTAAGAAAAAAAAGAAAAAAAGAAAATTATTCTTCTGGTTGTTCATTACAATTAACTGTGTTGTTTTCTATATTAACAACACATTCAGTTCCTTGAATATCTCCATTTGCAAGTTTAGTAAGGGCGGCGATTCTTTCTGTTAAACCTCCCCTAATTTCAATGTTTTCTTCATTAATCAATTTGATTGTTGCTATTTTTGGTTTTTCTATGTTTATCCAGTCAAGACAACTTTCTTCAGCAAAGTATCCTGGTAAAGTACAAGGGTTTCCAGAAACAATCATTGTTGGATTGTCTACATTTTGATTAGTAGTTACACCTGCATATTCTAACTCAATCGCAGTGTTAACTTCCCATCCTGAAGAAACTAAAGTTGCATAATCTTTTCCTAAACAAGCAGGAACTTCATTTAGATTTTCACAACTTAAGATATGTTCTACTTCAGAATCAAAATTTTCAGTATCTTCTATATCTGCATTAACTTCTGCAATGTGTACATCTTCTATATCTGCACTAACTTCTGCAACATAAGTATCTTCTACATCTGCGCTAATTTCAAATACATCTTCTACATTGTTAACTTCTGCAATATATGTGTCTTCTACATCTGCGCTAATTTCAAATACATCTTCTACATTGTTAACTTCTGCAACATATGTGTCTTCTACATCTGCGTTAACTTCTGCAGTATAAGTATCTTCTACATCGCTTACTTCAGTAACATATGTATCTTTTAAATCTGCACTAATTTCAGTAGTAAGTAAGTCTTCTACATTAGAATCAACATTTGTATCGTATGCGTCTTTTAAATCTAAATTGTCTCCTACAATAAATAAGTCTTCTATAATTTCTGTTTTAAGATCAGCAGTACTATATCCATCTTTAATTTGAGTATCAACCCTAACATCAGATGATTCTTGTTTTGTATCTTTGCCAACATTGTAATTGTAGGTGTTAGTGTCTCCACATCCAGGAGTGATTGCCATAATTGCTGTTACTATTCCAGAAGCCAATATATTTTTTAAGTAGTTTACCATTTTTATTTAACCCTCGTAATTTTAATTTGTTTTGTTACTTTTGAATGATGCTAGTATTTAAACTTTTCGTGAGATTTATTACTTTGGAGTAGATGTTTACGAAAACTTTATAAATAAAGTCTCACTAAGAGGTAGTAATCAAATCAATTGGGGGAAAAATTATAATGATAACAAAAAAAATAAACGCTTTGTTTGTGGTTTTGCTTTTATTAGTCTCAGCTAGTTCTTTAGTTTTTGCTGATGATGAGCAAGAAGCAATTTTGACTTATCAATTAGGCGAATTAAAAATATCTAGTGGGCGATTAGATATGAAATCTAATGATTTATTAAATAAATTTGACAATGTTGGCCCTACAGAAGAAATTCTTAATGAGTTACATAATTTAGAAAATTCTTTGTTTGGAGAGATTTTTATTTTAGATAAATCTATGAGTTTAACTGAAGAATTAGGTTTAAATGAATTACTTGCAGAATTTGAAAAAGTAAAAAATGTTGACAAAGATAATCATGATACTATTTTAGCTATTTTAAATCAACATGATGCAGATCGTGATGGGATAGCTAAAGCAAGTGATAATTGTGCTTTGACTGCAAATCCTGAACAAGAAGACACTGATAATGATGGTGTTGGCGATGTTTGTGATAATTGTTTAGAAACAGCAAATCCTAATCAAGCTGATTTTGATAATGATGGTGTTGGCGATGTTTGCGATAGTTGTATATTAACTTCTAATCCAAATCAAGAAGATGCTGATCATGATGGTATTGGTAATGTTTGTGATCTTGATTATGAAGATGTTCCAGAAGATCCAGTTGATCCAGTTGATCCAGTTGATATTGATACTGATGGCGATGGAATTTATGATGTAGAAGATAACTGTCCTTTTGTAATTAATCTTGGTCAAGAAGATGTTGATGCCGATGGTATTGGCAATGTTTGTGACAGAGATTATAATCCAGAAGATCCAGTTGATCCTGAAAATCAAGTTGATACTGATGGTGACGGAAGATATGATTCTGAAGATAATTGTCCTTTCGTAGATAATTATAATCAAGCTGATTTTGATCATGATGGTATTGGCAATGATTGTGACAGAGATTACGTTGATGAACCAGATAATCCAGATGTTGATGATGACTTGATGAATGCTTTAAGAGAAAGCGAAAATGCTTACTTACTGTTTAAAGGAATGTTTGAAGATTCTGTAGTAGGTTATCAAACAGCAATGTGTACTGGAGATGAAGAACAAGCTAATACAATTCAGTTTGGATTAGCGGTTACTATAATTTTTTCTGCAGGTTATGAAGAATCTTTACATGCTCAAACTTTAAAATTGGAAGCTCAAGGTAATTCATTAGCTGAAGATTTTGAATCTCTTGCTGAAAAGTTTAATCAGTTAATTGAAGAAATGGTAATCTTTTTAGCTACAGAGGAATTTGATGCTACCACTTGTGAAGTAGATCCTACAACTCCTGTTGATACTGATGCAGACGGATTTTTAGATTCAGTTGACAATTGTCCATTAGCAGCTAATCCTACTCAAGTAGATACTGACGGAGATGGATTAGGAGATGCTTGTGATAGTGCTGGAGAAGATGGTTCAACTCCTGCTGACGATGATCAAACTGCTGATGAAGCTGAGTACGAAGAGTACAAAGATGAGTTTGAAAGTGATGAAGATGACTTTACTTATTTTGAAAAGAAGTACGAGAAAGCAGTAAAAGATGATGACGACAAAGACATTGAGAAGTATGAAAAGAAACTTGAAGATTTAGATGATGATTTGAAAGATCTTGAAAATGATGTAGAAGATATGATTGATGATCTTGAAGATGAAGATGATATCGATGAAAGTCTTTTAGATGATTTATCAGAACTTGAAGATGACATCATGGGTTTAAGAGATGACATTGATGACCTTCTTAATGGGGAAGATAATAGTAGCCAATATAATACTTTATTGGACAATTACATTCCACCACAATCAAGCGGGTCTAGTGTTCAGATTCAACCTTTAGATTTTACTGGTTTCAATCAAGATGGAGTTCAAGAATCAGGTTTTAGTAATTTAAGAATGACTTTACTGTTTGTAGCAGGAATTGTTATCTTACTATCAGTAATCTTGTTTTTACTAGCTTTGTTGTTAAAGTAAAATAATAGAAAAAATATTTTTTTATTTTTTTTTATCTTTCTTTTCTTTAAAAAACGTCTTCGATTGGTTTTTTGCCTTTAAGTTTTTTAGTAACTTCACCTGCTTGTTTCTGTAAATCAACGCCAAGATCTTTAAGTTCTTTAATATGCATTTGCATTAATTGTTCAACTATTTGCAGAATTCGCATAAATTCTTCACGTTCTTTTGCAAGAGTAGCCAAGCTACCTTTATGGAAACCAATTTGTTCATCTTTAGATTCTTTTTTTGCCATAGGTCTTGAATAAATGAAGTTTTATATTAAAGTTTTGGTTGATTAAGATAAAACAACACAATCTTTATATATCCCTCACAAATTTAAACACAAAGATGAAGAAAGCTATTCAAGATATCTATGAACATAAGTATAAGCTGTTATTATTGATTCCATTTATTATTCTAGTCTTAGCTTTATTACAGATTGGAATTCAAACTGCGGTTACTGGAGATTTTGTTAACAAAGGGATTACTCTTAAGGGTGGTTCAACGATTACTATTAATCAGATTGATATTGTTAATGTTGAAGAGTTAGGATTATTTTTACAAAATAAATTTTCTAAAGCGGATATTAATGTTAGAACCATAAGTTCTGCAGGAAAAGTTGTGAGTATTGCAATTGATTCTGATGCTCAAGATAATTCTGAAATTAATGCGTTAACAAAAGCAATTGCGGACAAATACCAATTAAACAAATGGGATTATAGTATTGAGGTTATGGGTTCGGCGTTAGGAGAAAGTTTTTTCAAACAAACATTTAAAGCATTATATGCTGCTTTTTTTTTAATGGGTTTTTTGGTTTTTTTATATTTTGGTGAAAGTATGTACTTTAAATTTATTTCAGGATTTTTGACACTTATTCTTGTGGTTTTAATTTTATTTGCGAATAGTTTATTCTCTGATATTATTGCTTATATTCTTGGACCTATTTTGATAATTATTTATCTTTTTAATAGCATACCCAGTTTAGCAGTTATCTTAGCGGCTCTTTCAGATATTATTGTTACCTTATCAATTTTCAATCTTACAGGGATAAAATTAAGTACAGCAGGAATTGCGGCATTTTTAATGTTAATTGGTTATTCTGTTGATACCGACATTCTTCTTAGTACAAGATTATTAAAGAGGAAAGAAGGCACAGTGATGGAACGTGTTTATGGTGCAATGAAGACCGGTTTAACAATGAGTACCACTACTTTAGTAGCGATAGGAGTGGCGTTAATATTTGTTGAGAGTGAAGTAGTTAAACAAATTATGATCATCTTATTTATTGGGTTATTGGTTGACTTAATCATGACCTGGATTCAGAACGTAGGAATTTTAAGATTGTATCTTGAGAAAAAGAAGAAGTAAGAAAAAATGAATCAAAGACTTAAAAACATCATTTCGAACTGGAGAGTTATTATGCTAGTTATTTTCTTAGTCTTTGCAGTTGTTTCTATCCATCCAAAATTATTTGGAAATGAGGGAGTAACAATTAGAAGTGTTGCTCAGAATTCTTCTGCTTCTTTAGCAGGAGTTCAGAATCCTTCACCCACATCTACACCGTTAGCTAAAGAAAAAATTATTTCTTTTAATGGAGAGAAAGTAAGTACCATGGAAGATTTTTATCAACTAACTTCTAATCTTAAAGAAAATAGAAGTTTAATGTTAGAAACTAGTACAGGATTTTATACTCTGAAAACTCAAAGAGATGGTTCCGGAGAAATTAATTTAGGATTAAAAGTTTATCAAGCTCCAACTTCTAATTTAAGGAAAGGTTTAGATTTAGAAGGAGGAACAAGAGTTTTATTAAAACCTGCCGAACCAATCTCTGAAGATAATTTAGAAATTACAATTGCTAATCTTAAAGAAAGGTTAAACGTTTACGGTTTAAGTGATGTTATTGTTAGGGCAGCTTCAGATTTAGCTGGGGAAGATTTTATTCTAATCGAAATTGCCGGAGTTACTGAAGATGAAGTTAGAGAATTATTATCTCAACAGGGAAAGTTTGAAGCGAAGATTGGTAATGAAACAGTTTTCTTTGGTGGAAAAAAAGATATCACTTATGTTTGTAGAAGTGCTGATTGTTCTGGAATAGATCCAAGACGAGGATGTTCAAAAACTTCTGATGGTGGTTATGCTTGCAGTTTCTTTTTTGGAATTACTTTAAGTGAAGAGGCGGCAGAAAGGCAAGCGGAACTTACTGATAAATTAACAGTGTTATCTGAGGAAGGCGGCAGTTATTTGAGTGATGATATTGCTTTATATCTTGATGATAAAGAAGTTGACCGGTTAAGAATTGGAGCTGATCTAAAAGGAAGAGCAACAATGAGCATTCAGATTTCTGGTTCAGGTGCTGGTCTAACACAAGCAGACGGGGTTACTGACGCTTTGAAAAATATGAAGCGGTTACAAACAATTATTATCACTGGAAGTTTACCAGTGAAATTAGATGTCGTAAAAATGGACACCATCAGTCCTTCTTTAGGAAAAGAGTTTTTGAACAATATTCTTTTTGTTGGTTTACTAGTAATTTTATCAGTAATTACAGTTGTACTAATTAGATATCGGAAAGTAAAAGTAGTTGTGCCAATGATTTCAATAATTATTTCTGAGATAGTTTTAATTTTAGGATTTGCTTCTTTAGTTGGTTGGAATTTAGATTTGGCAGCGATTGCCGGAATCATTATTGTTGCAGGTACAGGTGTAGATCATCTTATCATTATTACTGATGAAACATTAAAAGGGGAAGTTATCTCTGATTGGAAAAAAAGGATAAAAAATGCAATGTTTATTGTGATGGGAGCTTATTTAACAACTTGCGCAGGAATGTTACCACTATGGTTTGCTGGTGCAGGGTTATTGAAAGGTTTTGCTTTCACTACGATTGTAGGTATTTCTTTTGGTGTACTTGTAGCAAGACCTGCTTACGCTGCGATGATTGAACAGTTATTGAAAGAATAATTCTATAGTTTCAGTAAATTTATAAGATGGGTTAAGAAAAAGTTTAGAATGAGAATTAATAATTCATTTAAAGCAATTCTGTTAATGGTTCTTTGTACAATTTTTACATCTATTGGACAGATTTCTTGGAAATTTGGGATCAATCGGATAGATTTAAGTGCTTTAATAACAATTTCTAATCTTCCTTTTATATTTGGTTTTGTTCTTTACGGAATTGGTTTTTTGTTAATGCTTTCCGCTTTTAAGTATGGTGAATTAACAGTACTTTTTCCTATCATTGCTACCAGTTATGTTTGGGTGAGTTTATTGTCTTCTTGGCTTTTTCCGGACACAATGAATGTTTGGAAATGGATGGGAGTGATGTTAATATTATTTTCAGTTAGTCTTTTAGGTTTGGCTTCAAAGAAAGAAAAGGTGATAGTTAATGGTTAATCTTCTAGCTTTAGCAATTATTTTTGTTGGCTCATTTATTGGTGCGACTGGAACTGCAGTGATGAAAAATGGAACCAATAAATATACTTTTAAGAAATTATTATTCAGTATTGATTTTTGGGATGGGTTATTTCTTTACATTATTGCTACTGTTTTTTATCTTATAGTTTTAAGCATGGAACAGTTAAGCGTAGTTTATCCTTTAGTTTCTTTAACTTATATTTGGACCACCATTCTTTCTGTTAAATATTTAGGAGAAAAAATGAACAAGTGGAAATATTTTTCTTTAACAGGAATTATAATGGGTATTGTTTTAATTGGAATTGGAAGTTAATTAATTTGATTTTAACTTCATTCTAATTTGATCCAGAAAATAAGGAAGAATAAACGCCACTGCAAAAACAATTGCAGTTATCCAAATGTTATGTTGGACATTATCAACTTTTAAATCTCTGATAAATCGATTAGAAACAAAAACCATTGTGAGCATATTGGCTAAAGCAAGGATGGGAATAATAATTCCGGCGATAAGATGATGCTTTCTTGCTAAATGGCCAATATCTGTAATTAAGAAATTATAAAGGAAACCGACTGTACCCGCTAAAATAATAATAGTTGTATAAAGAAGCCATTTGTTTAAGACAATTAAGAATGGGATTAAGATTAATGAAACTAATAAGTTAGCAAAAATAATTACTACCAAAGCACTCCAGAAAACTATTTTTGAGAAATGAGTATCATGTTTTTCTTCTTTTTCTAGAATACTTTCAGCTTTTTTTATTTCGTTTTCATTCCAACCTTTCTCTCGCAAATCACTTCTTTTTTGTTCTTTCATTTTTTATGGTTCTTGTAAAAGGCGGTTAAGACTGATGAATTCAGCGATCCGTTTAAATTCTCTTGCAGATCTTGAACGAGGATAAAGATGTGGTAAAGGTGCTTGTCGATGTAAAGATTTTCTGATTTTACGATCGTGTTTAATATTGGCGAGGATGGGATGTCCTAAAATGTTGGCAACTTCTTCTGCTTTAAGTTCATTCCTGCCATTATGGGTCATGTTTAATATTATTCCACCAATAATATTATCATTTGTTTTTGCTAACTGGATTGTTTTCAAAGCGTCCATCACTGAACTTAAATTGGGATTAACTACGACCAAAATTTCATCACTATTTTTTAAAACTTGGTTAACTTCATAACCTAGTCCGGAAGGAGAATCAATCAAAACAAAATCAGCCGCATTATCCAAATGTTCAAAAACTTCAGTTAATTTTTGGGAATTGGTTTTTTGATATTCCGCGTATGAAGGCGATGCTGGAATTAATGATATTCCTGATTCATGTAAATAAGTTATTTCAGAAATATTTTTTTCTTTACGTAAAAATTGGTTTAATGTTCC
>JABHRR010000059.1 GCA_018670095.1 Candidatus Woesearchaeota archaeon | reverse complement strand
CCATCTTCTTCAATAGTTCCTGCTTTTGCTGGACAAAGATCATCAACATTACAAACTCCATCGTTATCATGATCTTCGCATGGAACTTCACAAGCTTCAGTCACAGTAAATGTATAATGTTCTGAAACTGTTTCAACACCATCATTAACAGTAACTGCAATGTCATAATCTCCTGCTGTACTACAATCAGCAGTGCCAGCTAAATGAACTTCTTTTCCACTAACAATATGGTAAGAAACCCAATCTGGTTTGATTACATTAAATTCAAATACATCTTCAGGATCAGCATCTTCAGCAACAAAAGTTGCAAAAAATGTTTCTCCTTCAGCAATTAATTCATCCCCTTCAGAAGTTAAAACTGTTAATTGATTAACATCTTTAATAGTTACTTTAACTTCTTCTTTAGTTTCTGTAACAGTGTCATCAACAATAAACACTAAAGTTTCAGTTTTACTCTGTGCAGGATGTTTAACAAAAGTATAATCAGTATTCCAAGTTAAAACAAATTCATTCATACTTGTTTTAGATAATTTAACTTCTTCAGGAACGTCTTCATAAGAAGGCATTACACAAAGAGAGTTTCCAAATGGATTAGGAATAGTAAATAAACATTCTTTAACTTTAACTCTTAAAGCTAATTTTTCTTCATCATTAACATTAATATTCAAAGATAAAGTTTCCATTTCATTAATTTGAGTTTCCCCAGTAATTGACATGTGAGGGGCATTGTTTTCTGCATCTTCAGGACAACCATCTTCATCTTCAATTCCATCAAAATCTTCTGCTTCAAAAGAACAATCATCAGCAGCATTATTAATGCCGTCACCATCAATGTCTTCATCACAGAAATCCCCTTTTCCATCATTATCTAAATCACTCTGAGTGGGATTCTTTGCACCATTACAATTATCAACATCATCACATACTCCATCTTCATCTAAATCATCACAAGAGCCTACTTCAGGACAACCATCATCATCTTGGTAACCATCCATATCTTCAACTTGAAAAGGACATTGATCTCCGTCATCTGTGAATCCATCATTATCATCATTGTCATCGCAAACATCTCCTAAACCATCATTTTCGTTATCTTCCTGGCCAGGATTACTTATTTTCGGACAATTGTCAACATCATCTTTAAATCCATCATTATCATCATCCGAATCGCAAACATCACCATAATTATCATCATCATTATTTTCTTGATCAGGATTATCAACTACAACACAATTATCATCTTTATCACAAATTCCATCTTCATCGTGATCTGCACATACTTCTGGAACTGTTTCTTTATTAACATTTAATTGTAATTCATCTTTACTATTGCTGTTACCATTTGTGGTGTAAGCAATTGCTTGTATATAATAAGTAGTGTCATCATTCTCTGGAACAAAATTCAAAGTTTGTAACCAATCTGGATTAGCATCACTAGGATTTAACCCAGGCAACTCTAAAAGAGTGTCAACAACATCTTTATTTTCATCTAACAAAATTACTTCTAGATTATACTTAGCAAAAGAGTTAGCTGCAACTTGATAACTAACAGTTTCATCAACATCAATATCTATCTCTTTATCTGCTCCCATTTCTTTACCATCAACTACCCATTGTAAAGCCACATCAACATTTGCAGCACTTGCTAAAGGTACAATAGATAAAAATAGTAATAAAATGGAAAATAATCCAAAAATATTTTTAGTTTTCATTGTTAACTCTCCTAAAATTCTAATTCTAATCCAACAGTAGTACGAGGACCCATTTTAGAATTGTAAAATTCTCCAACTTTTAATCGAATATCTTTTCCAACACTAAATCCAATCCCAGCATCAATAGTAGCTTCTAATCCATTATCTTCAATTGATTTTGATTGACCAAAAACTTCGTAACTATTCTTTCGACTTTCATCAACTAGAGCTACACCAATCATAGCATAAGGTCTGAAAACACCTAAATTAACACTAGCAACTCCATGTCCACTAGCTAATCTTCTCAAATCAGAACTTTCTGTTCCATTTTGAATATCGCCAGAGCCATAAGCTTTACTTTCAGATTTTGCTTCTAAACCAGAACCAGCAACTTCTAATCCTAAATAAGATTTTTTACCAACAGGTGCATGAACTCCTAATGACATTTCACCATCAAGTTGATCTTCACCCATCCAAACTCCGGAAGCACCAATATTAACTCTTACTTCTCTAGGTTCTTCATATCCACAAGGATGATCAGTAACAAAAGTTTTGTAAGTTAATAATTCATCAGCTTTAACTTTAGCAGCATCTGCTGCTGTTTTTACATTATTCAAAAGAACATTTACTTCATTAACATTAACAGTTGACTTTTCAGCATTTAAAGTAGTTCTTAATGCTTCTGAAGGAGTTGTTTTAACAGCTTCCCTTGATTCCAGTTCATTTGATTCAACTTCACATGAGGAAGGACCTAAATGTTCTGCTAAAGCATATTCAGCTGTTTTTAATTTTTCATTTGCACCTTCTAAAGCAGTAATTCTTGTTTGCATTCCAGCATATTGATCTTTACAACTTTCTTTCATCTTGTTTAAAGCAAACTGACCTTCTTCTCCAAGTAAACCATCAATTTTTTCTTCTACATCTCTAACATAATCTTCAACAGCTCCAACGTCTTCGTATAATTTTCCAACACCATTATTTAAAGAATCTAATTCAGCATTAACATCTCGAGCAGTACTTTCAGAATCTTCATTATTAACAATATCTGTAAGATCTTCGTCCTTAGTCAAGTCCATTACTTGTACATCTTCTTTAACTGGCTCTACAACAGGCTCTTCTGCTTTAACAACATCTTCAACTGTAATTTCAGCAACAGGTTGAACCTCAGCTTGATAACCTGCTTTAGAACCATCATAACATAATTGTTTTGTAGGACAGAAATTTTTAACATAAGCATCGACAGGAATTTCGTTAACAGCAGCAACTTCTGAAGTCATACACATTCCATTACCATCAAATTGACTAACACATTTTACTCTTTTCTTAGTATTTTTAGGTGTTGGACAGTTAACATAAAGTTCAGTAGATTGGCCATCAGTTTCTCCACTAACAACAATTTGTGTACCAGGAACACAATCATATGCATTTACTTTAGGTTCATCAGCTAAAGCATTTCCTCCTAGAACTAAACTTCCTAAAACTGCTACACCAGTAAGTGCTTTTTTAATCTTATTCATTTTAATTTACCCCCGTAAAAATCTGTTTTTATTGTGATTTTCTACTTTAAAGTAACACCCAATATATAAACTTTTCGTAACTATTGCTAACTAAAAGTAGTAACGGGTTAGAAAATAGAGGTTGTTAACTACTCAATACTAAATTATTAAGAAAGTTTAAATGAGTTAATGTCCACAAATAGAACAAAAATTATTAGTGTCTAAAAGAACTGATAAAGAATTCCTAAAACAAACATAACCATTAGAGCAATCCCTAAAACCTTTGAAATGTTAATAGAATACTCTGGCTTTCGATCACCTAATTTCTTAGCTTTCCAAAACATTAAAATGATTAGAATCCCTTCTATTCCTCCAGCAACTCCACCAGTAATAGCTAGAGCTTGAATAAAAGAAGTTACCCCTAAGATCCCAATTAAAAAAGGCACTGACACTGTAAGTGCAAAAGCAACATTTCTTGTTCGATGTAAATCAAGATCATAAACCCATAATAAAGCTAATCCTAAAGCTAAAAAAGAAGTACTCATCGAAAAAATTGCAAACAGATTTCCTAATAACTCCATTATTTTTCCACCAACCACATTACCTAAAGTGGTAGTAGCAATCTGACCAGTGCTTGTTCCTGTTGCTCCAACAACAACTAAAGCAAACAAAGCATAAACAACTAAAGGGATAGCACTGCCAATAATAATTGCTTTCTTGATTAACTTTTTATTATTAGAACAGATAGATTTCATTTCCGGAATTGCAGCAGCACCAACAAAAGCAAATAAAATCACTCCGTAAGGAAAAAACAGTTGTGTTTTATTATAACTAGTAAGATTTCCGGAATCAAGATGAAAAAATCCCCAAACAATTATTATGAAAATAATAATCAACATTATTGCTCCAAAAACAATTTCTGTGTTTCCTACCGATTTTAAACCAAAATAAATCAAAGTAGAAAGGATAACAAAGAAACAAATACTAAACATTAAAGAAGCACTTATCTCCAAACCCAAAAACAAGAAAGACCAATTTCCCAAGTTAAAAATATCAGCTAAAACATTTCCACTGCCGATAAAATAAGCAATTAATGCTCCATAAATTGCAAAGATAATCGAAAAAGACATTACATGTTTTCCCCATTTACCTAAATACTTTTCTGCATATCCGGGAAGTTGATGCCTGCCCTTAGTTCTTAGAGCAACTTCACCAACACATAAATTCAATATTAAAACAGCAAAACCAAGAATCACTAAAATAATCATCCCGGGAATAAATCCAGATTTAGAAATGGCATAAGGTATTCCTAAAACTCCAGCCCCAATGATTGTTCCCACCAAAGTGGCTATAGCCATAATAAATTGTTTATCTGCCATCTTTTTTAATAATAGTAAAGTATGGGCATTTATATATGTTTTGTAGAAAGTAAAAAGTGGGGACACTGGGACTTTCGTTTTTACAATTTCGAACCCAGATCTAAAGCTTGCTTCAGGAAAGGTTTTATCATCGTCGTAAGACTCAACCCTCCATTTCTGGAGGCTCCTATACTAGCCAGGTTATACTATGTCCCCACAACTATCAAAGAATGAAGTTCATTTATTAAGTTTTTTGTTTTAAAACTAAAATATTAAAAACAAACTATGATATTCTAACTAATACATGATTAAACTCGATGGTAAATATGGTAGTGGTGGCGGAGCATTAGTAAGAACTGCATTAGCACTTTCTACTTTAACTGGCAAACCTTTTGAAGTAAATAACATTCGGGCAGGTAAAGGAGATGGTGGCGGATTAAAAGCACAACACCTCCATTCTATTAAAGCCCTACAACAAATTTGTAACGCAGAAACTAATCCAGTAGAACTTGGAACAAAAGAATTAACTTTCCATCCAGGAAAAATCAAACGAGGAATTTATGAAATTGATATTGGTACAGCTGGAAGTATTACATTATTCTTGCAAGCAATAATTCTTCCTTGTTTATTCGCACCAGGAAAAGTCACTCTCAAAATTAAAGGTGGAACTTGTGGTAAATGGCAAGCGTCTGTTTATTATTTACAAAATGTTTTACTTCCTCATCTGCAAAGGTTTGTAGAAAAAATTGAATTGAAAGTGATTAAGAAAGGTTACTATCCAAAAGGTGGTGGAGAAGTTCATTTGGAAATCACTCCTAGATTTAAATTAAACGAATATGATTCCTTTCCTGCTTTCTATGAAGATTTAAATTTCAAAACTGCAAAAATAAAATTAACTTCTCAAGGAGAATTAGAACAAATCCGTGGTATAGTCAATTTATCCGCAGAATTAGAAGAAAAAGAAGTGGGTGAAAGAATTAAAACCACCGTTGAAAGTTTGTTAAGAAATTATCAAGTTCCAATTAATGTTCGTATTGAATATGGAGAGACGTTCAGTATTGGTGGAGAGATTGTTCTTGGGAGTATCTTTAGTAAAAACGGAAAAGTAGACTTTGATAACCCTACCATTCTCGGTGGAGACGCTTTAATTGAAAGAAATAAACGTTCAGAAGATGTTGGTAAAGAAGCTACTGAAATATTAAAGAAAGAAATATCTTCTCACACTGCTGTTGATAGAAATCTAGCAGATCAATTAATTCAATTTATGTCTTTACTACCAGAATCAGAAATTGAAACTAGAGAAATTAGTAACCATACAAAAACAAACATCTATGTTGCCGAACATTTCTTAGATATTGGATTTAAGATTGATGGAAATAAAATTAAAGTTGAAGAAAAATAAAAAAATAAACCATTCAATTCTTAATCATTGCCATAAGTGGTTTGATTATAAACACAACAAAGACTATCGCGTACCAATACCAAGCTAATGATGTTACACTAACCCAATATTTTGCAATTATAAATGCAAAAGCCAACATTGCCATTTCATCCGAAGCCACATCCACAAGCGTGAATCTCTTTTTCTTGTAATTAAATAAATTCATTAATCCCATTTTATTTACCTCTTTTTGTAAAACCCATTACAAAAAAGGTAAAAAGGACGAAGTCCTTTGTTTACCTCAATTTTTGTAATACTTACAAAAGAATCTTTTGTAATACTTATTACAGAATCAATACTTTATTCTTTTTAAATATTACTTAAACAAAACAAACACCTATGTTGCCTAACACTTTTTAGATGTTAGATTTAAAGTAGAAGGGAATAAAGTTATGGTTGAAGAGAAGTAATCAAAAAGAATTAATTGTAAAAGGATTGTATTCTAATAACTATAAATCTTTAAGTAATGCCACCAAATCCAGAATTTTATGGAGTGGAATACCAACAAAGCAGTAAAAGAATTACCCGAAATTATTGCAAAAAGCTTCCAAAAAGAAGCAGATTATTTATACGAAGATTTGCAAACAAATAGACTATCTGTAATACTAATTCCTGCTCCAAAACCATCTTTTTCTAACCATAAAATTAGAATAGCTGAATCACATAATCCAGAATGGTATAGTACACAATATCATTTTTATTCCCATTTTAAAAGAAAAAGATGTACAAAAGCATTAGATAGAATTAGAAAAAATAAAGATAGAGATTATAAAACAAACCCATTTAGGTATGATGCAAGAATGAGAGAATTAATCTTAACAAGATTAGTTGAAGGATATGTTTTTGAAGGGACCGAAATATACCCTAATCAAAATGTAAAAAAATATTTTAACAAATCAATTGATGATTATATTGGTGAAAATTAATTTTTTGTTCTTAAGAAAACAACTTAAACAAAACAAATATAAACTAATAAAAAAACATTTCCTCTATGAAAAGAGGTTTTAGCACCAGTAAGTATCTAAAAGCGCAAACAAAAGCAATTAAAAACAGACTTTCTAAATTTGACAATAAGTTATATTTAGAGTTTGGTGGAAAACTTCTTTACGATGGCCATGCTTCTCGAGTTCTTCCCGGTTATGAAGCCGATGCAAAAGTTCAACTTCTAAAAAAACTAAAAAACTTAGAAGTAATTTATTGTATTAGTGCAAAAGACATCGAAAGAGGAAAAATCAGACAAGATACAGGATTAACTTACGATTCCCAAGCACTAAATGAAATTAGCGAAATAAGAAATCAAGGATTAAATGTTTCTACAATAGTCATCACGTTATACGAAAATGAAAAGAAAGCATTAAAGTTTAGAAATAAATTAAGACGTGCAGGAAATAAAGTTCATTTGCATCCTAAAGTTTCAGGTTATCCTAGAAATATGAAAAAATTATTAAGTAAAGAAAGCTTACCGAAAAAGCCATTTATTAAAACAAAACAACCGTTAGTTATCGTTACTGGCACAGGAGGTAATAGTGGAAAAATGGCAGTTTGTATTGCCCAATTATTCCATGAACAAACCCAAGGAATTAATGCAGGTTATGCAAAATTCGAAACATTTCCCGTCTGGAATATGCCCATTAATCATCCGTTAAATATTGCTTATGAAGCTGCTACTGCAGATTTAGGTGATAAGAATATAATTGACCCTTACCACTTAAAACATTACAAAAAGAAAGTTGTTAATTATAATCGTGATATAGAAAACTTTTGGATTCTTAAAAAAATGATTAAAGCGATTACTCTGAAAGACAACTACATTAATCAATATCATTCTCCAACAGATATGGGAGTAAATATGGCTAAAGCAGGAATTATTGATGACAAAATTGTTAGAAAAGCTTCTAAAGAAGAAATCGCTAGAAGATTTTATCGTTATCAACAAGAGTATAAAAGAAAACAGCAAACTAGAAAAACAATGAACAATATTAGAAAAATCCTGAAAAAAGCTAAAGTAGATGAAAAAAAGTATCCTTTAATGAAAATCTAACTTCTTTTGGACAATATTTATAAAACATTATCATTTTGAAACAAACTATAAACAATCAGAGGTATTTAATATGGAAGAAAAACATTGTACATCATGTAAAAAGAAAGTTGCTAATGATACTGGTAATGTTGAATTCACTTGCCCTAAATGTGGTAAGTTTGAAATAGTTAGATGTAGCGGCTGTAGAAGTAATGCTGTTAAGTATAAATGTCCTAGCTGTGGATTTGAGGGACCTAACTAAAATGGCAAAAGCAATCATTACATTTAAATTAATGCCTGAATCTGTAGAAGTAGATTTAGAACCAATTAAAGAAAAAGCTTTAGCAATCGCTCGAGAAGCTGGCTCCATTGGTGAAATGCAATCTAGAATTGAACCAATCGCTTTTGGTTTGAAAGCAGTTATGGTTTTAGCTATGCTTGAAGTTGAAGGCGGAGACTTTGATGGTATCGCTGCTAAGATGCAAGAAATCGAAAATGTTCAGTCTGCAGAAGTTGCTAAAATGGATCTGGCGTTAGGTTAAACTTTTAATTTTATTTCTTTTTTCATTATTCTTTTTAGAAACTATTTTAAACTCTAAAGATTTCTTTCTAATATTAATCTTTACAAAAAGAGGTGATTATAATGGCTAAAAAAAGAAAAGTTGCAAAAAAATCAGCACCAAAAACTGTTGGAAAAACATGCGGCAGTGGATGTTGTAGTAGTAGTTCATGTTGGTTCTGGACATTAGTATCAGAAGCAGGATTGTATTTTTTCTTCTACTATCTATTGTATGTGTTACAAGTAAGTGTGAATTTATGGTTAGCATCTGCAATACTGTTAGTGTTAATTAACGTAAGTTTTTTTGCATGTCCGTACATGAGAAAACATTTTATGTAAAAAGATTTTTTTTTATTTTTTTATTATCTTTAAAATTTCAACTATCCCTTTCTCAGTCTTGATTCCATTCTTAGAAAAATGTGTTCTTACGCCTTTAAGTTTCTTCAACATTAACTCCATCTTCTTCGCTTCTATTTTGTACTTCTTACCAATCACGTGTAAATCATAAAAGCCAACTCTATCCAACTTAGCTTCTTCTTTCAATGCCTTAAGAAACTTCTCCTCTTCAACAAATTTATTCTCTTTAACCATCTTAGAAACTAATTTTGCATCAAACATTTTTCCAGTCCATAATGGTCCAGCATAATCAAAGTCAGCCCCACAATCACACTTCCCTAAATTGTAATTAGAAACTTGATGATTTAAACAATGCGGACAAAACAATAAGTATTGATGTTCTTTAATCAATTGATCGCATTTCTCTTTACCTTTCTCACTTCGAAAATAAACTCGAAAATAATGATCTTTGTTATATGATAATATAGGAACCATTGCTTTATCAAATTGAATTCCCGGTAATTGTACTTTTCTGATTAATATTCGTAATCCAATCTCGTGCATCATATAATTACGTAAAGATCTGGCCCAATACTTTCTCTTGGTAACTTTAGGATATGTTCCTGTTAATGCAGCCGTATCGGTTGCTGTAATCGCTAGAATTCCATTTCTCTTAATCTTATTAACTGCTACAGAAATAAACGGATTAGGTGTCCCAAACGGATCAATATCAATATAATCAAAATAAGTAAAAGATTCATTCTCACTTTGTCCCAATAAAAATCGTTCTGCATCCTCGTTAGAAATCTTTATTTTCTTTTTAGAAAAACCATTCAATTCTAAATTCTCTTCAATATTCTCCACAAAATTTTCTTTCTTATCATTAAGATATAAACAATCTAATTTCCCTTTCTTTAATTCTTTTAAAAAACGTAATCCTCTAATTCCAGAACCAGCCAGAGGTAAAGCTAAACCCATTCCTTTGTTCGCAATTGAATTAAGCAGAACAATCGAAATATTTCGATTAGATTTCATCATTGGGTTATAAAATACTTCTTGCTTCTTGTTAGCATCCCGTTTAGGAAGAGTTGCTTTGATTTTCGTTGTTTGTTCTGTGATTAGTTTCATTATAACAAATAATAGAAGAAAGCTTTAAAAAATATTCCATTAATTCTATCTTCATGGCAACTAGAAAGGTACTCCTAACAGTAGTCGGACATGTAGATCACGGCAAAACATCTTTACTAGATAAGATTAGACAAACCGCCGTTACTAAAGGCGAAGCTGGCGGGATTACTCAAGCTGTTGGCGTTTCTATTATTCCGATGACTACCATTCAAAAAATCTGTGGTTCTTTACTAGATGCGTTTAAAGGCAACTTAACTGTCCCTGGACTATTAGCCATCGATACGCCTGGTCACGCTGCGTTCACCTCTTTAAGAAAACGAGGCGGTTCTTTAGCAGACATTGCCATTCTTATCGTTGACATTAATGAGGGTTTTAAACCACAAACTATTGAATCGATAGAAATTCTTAAAGCCAATAAAGTTCCATTTATTATTGCTGCTAATAAAGTTGATTTGATTCACGGCTGGCAATATGATAAAAGTAAATTACTGATGCAAAACATTAACAGTATGAACACGCAAATGCAAGGCGAATTTGAAAAAAAATTATACGAATTGGTAGGAACAGTTGCTGAACATGATTTGCAATCAGAACGATTCGATCGAGTAGAAGATTATACTAAACAAATTGCCATTGTTCCTGTTTCCGCACATACCGGCCAAGGAATTCCTGAACTGTTAATGGTCCTTACTGGATTAGCGCAAAAGTTCTTAGAAAAAAAATTAGAGATTGAAGAAACTGGCAATTGTAAAGGCACAATCTTGGAAGTTAAAGAAGAGAAAGGAATGGGAACAACTTTGGATGCAATTATTTATAATGGCCAATTAAAAGTTAATGACACTTTAGTTATCGGTGGCATAGATCAATCCATCGTTGTCAAAGTGAGAGCATTATTAGAACCGGCAGAACTATCCGAGATGAGAGAAAAGAAAAGTAGCTTCAAAAACGTTAAACAAGTTACTGCCGCTACAGGTGTAAAAATTTCTGCTCCGGGGTTAAACGAAGCAATTTCTGGAATGCCAATCAGAAGTTGTTCCGGCAAAGATAATGATGAAATTGAAAAATTAAAACAAGAAGTGCAAGAAGAAGTTGGCGAAATCATAGTTGATTGCGATGAATGTTTGGGCGTGATCATTAAAGCTGATACTATCGGCGGCTTAGAAGCTCTAAGAAACTTGTTACAAGGAAAAAATATCCCTGTTTCTAATGCATCCATTGGTAATGTAACAAAAAAAGATTTATCTAAATTAGAATCATTAAAAGAGAAAGACGAATTTAAAGCTGTCATTCTTGGATTTACTATCAAAGTCCCAGAAGACTTAACAGAACAAGTTAATGGTAAAAAGTTAAAAATCATCACTAATAATGTTATCTATAAAATCATTGAAGATTATGAAAAATATCTAGAAACACTAAAGAAAGATATTGAAATGCGAAAATTATCAAAACTTGTCCGACCTTGTAAATTTGCGGTTCTTAAAGGTTATACGTTCAGACAAAGTAATCCCGCCATTATGGGTGTAGAAATAGAGATTGGCCAAATTAAAACCGGCGATCCAATTATGAATAAAGAAGGAAAACAAATAACAACTGCAAAAAGCATGCGAGAGGGAAAAGAAAATATTTCTTTAGCACAACAAGGAAAACAATTAGCTATGTCTATGGATGGTGTAACCGTTGGTAGACAAGTGGATGAAGGTGATTTTCTTTATACAGACATTCCTGAAGAAGATTTCAGAAAACTAAAAGAAATGAAGAAACATCTCTCTAAAATGGAAATAGAAGTTCTTAAAGAAGTTGCAGAGATAAAGCGTAAGAATAACCCTGTTTGGGGAATTGGATGATTAGATTGAACAGAGTAAAATCTAATTCTGTTTTGATCAAACTTTTCTTAAAAGTTTGTAAGGAAACACAACCCTGTCTGGGGCGTTGGTTAAATTATCCCGTTTAAAACAGAAAAACAAAAATCATTCTAATTTTTGGTCCTGTTTTAAATTATCCCGTTTAAAACAGAAAAGCATAAAAAGAAAAGCGTCCTTTCAATAAATTCTGAAAACATATGGAACATATAACTGATTTATTATTAGAAGCGAGAGAAGAACTCAAACGTCTTGAACATATCATCTACGTTAGCTTAAAATACACTCGAACCGTGGATGTAATCATTAATGCTTTAGACAGATTAATTGACGTTTATAATTTAACTATTGAAGCGCTTTTGCAAAAAGCTAAAGATGAAGATAAGATTTCTGCTTTACCAAAAAGTCCAGCTTTAAGAGCAACAAGATTAAGTGAAACTTATCCCGAAGATCTAAAGTTAAAACAATATCTCAGTTTTTATTCTTTCTTGAAAAGCATTTTAAATATGCCTTGTGAACGAAGAAGAGAATATCGTCGACATGTAACTTTGGTAGTCAGATTAGAAAAAGCCACTGCTGAAGCTAATATTGATAACCTTACCAATTGTGAACGTTATGTCCATCATTTCTTTGATTATGCTTGGGAATTAGTCCATGGTAAAAAAGTTGAAGAAGATTAAAAATTATTTCTAATATCATCTCTAATAACAAAAATATTAAATACTCTTTCCAATTTTAGTCTAATATTAAATTAATATTAATTTGAAAGAGAGGTTAAAAATGACTCGTTTTATTGCTTTAGTATCTGGAAAAGGAGGTGTTGGGAAAACCACCACTACTTTAAATTTAGGTTATGCTCTTAGTAAACTAGGAAGGAAAGTTCTTTTACTTGATGCAAATTTGGTTACTCCAAATTTATCTTTACAATTGGGCATCCTTAATCCAAAAGGAACATTAAACCAATTTTTACGTAGAGAAAAAAATATTTCTGAAATAACTTATTTGCACGAATCAGGGATATCATTAATTCCTTCTTCACCTTCATATGCAGAATACCAAAAAACAAATCCTCAAAAACTAACTGAAATTTTTGAACATTTAGATAATGCTGCAGATTTTGTTCTTATTGATTCTCCCTCTGGGTTAGGTTATGAAGTTAATCAAGTTCTAAAAAATAGTGACGAAGTTTTAGTGGTAGTTAATCCTAATTTAAGTTCAGTTATGGATGCGTTAAAAACAATCCAGTTAGCAAAAACAAATGATAACATCATTGGTGGTATAATTCTAAATATGAGTCATAATGGTAGGAATGAACTTAAACCTGAAGAAGTCGCCAATATTTTAGGACATCCAATTATTGCTAATATTAAACATGATCGTAAAATCAGAAAATCTTTACATAGACAAGCACCATTAACCCACATTTATCCTCGTTCAAGATCTGCTAAAGAATTTAAACGAATCGCTGAATTTATCAGCCTTAATCGTCTTTTACAAGAATGAAAGAAAAAAGAAAGATGGATTTGCAAGAGAAAGGTTGGAATGAGAACGAAATAAAAAAAGCTGAAAGTATTTTGGAAAAAGAAGAAAAACATGATACCCATTTCTCAAAAATAGTTTTCTGGAGTGCTTTGGTAGTAATTATCTTCGCTAACTTACTAGTTTCATTAATCTTAATCCCCTTCTTAATTGTTTTAAACAAATGGCTTCTTTACACCACCATCGTTATTTTAGCGGGTACAGTGGGTTTCCTTTATAATTTTTTGATCACAGACATTGGCCATTTAGAAAAAAAACATCATCTTACAGCAGCAATTATTATTCCTATTCTTGCCTTAGCCAATATG
>JABHRR010000058.1 GCA_018670095.1 Candidatus Woesearchaeota archaeon | reverse complement strand
TGAAACATATTTCTGGCCGTATTTTACATAGGGGCCAAAGCGTCCATTATTAGCTTCAATTTCTTCACCCTCATCAGTTTTTCCTAGCTTTCTGGGCAACTTAAATAATTCTAAAGCCTGTTCTAAAGTAACCTCATCTATATCGCAATTTCCTAAAGAAGCAAAATGGACTTCTTCTCCTTTTTCTTTATCTCCACGTTGAACAAGAGGACCGTACTTACCAATTCTGACTAGGATTTGCAGGCCAGTTTTAGGATCAGTTCCAAGAATTCGTAACTTTGATTTAACAACTCTTTGCAATTTTACAGATTGTAAAATCTCTTTTCCAATAACTTTTTCTTTCTTCTTAAATTCAGCAAGTAACTTGGTTAAGAATTTCTTTGCTTTCTCTAAAACATTTTCCTGCTTTTCTTTACCTTGACGAATTTTTTCCATATCTGCTTCAAATTCTGCAGTTAAATTTTCATCAACAATAGTGGGAGCATATTTTTCTAAAACCGCAACAGTTTCCATACCTAATTTTGTAACAAAGATTTTAACTCCTTCAACATATCCTCGTTGAAATAGTCTGTCTAAGATATCAGCACGAGTAGCTTTTGTACCTAAACTCTTTTTCTCTAACTCTTTAATGATAGAACTCTGATTAAATCTATTCGGAGGTTGAGTTTCTTTATCCTCTTTAAAGATTTTTTTAACATTAACAACTTCATTCTCTTTCAAATCAGGAAGGGTAATTTCTTCTAATTTCACATACGGCTTATAGAAAACATGCCAATTCTCTTCAACAGTTCTTGTTCCTTTAGCAATAAAGATTTCTTCTTTAACATCTAAAGAAACTTCCATAGTTTCTCTAACTGCAGGTTCGGCAAAAGTTGCCATGAATCTTTTAACAACTAAATCGTAAATTTTTTGTTCTCGTTCTTTTAATTCTCCTGGCACTTGTCCAGTAGGATATATAGCAGGATGGGCAGGATCAGTTTTCTTACCATTATTTGGTTTAAGAGAACCTTTCTTTAACAGTTCTTTACACAACCCTTCATAATTCATTTGTCTACTTAAGTCTGTTAAAATTTTCTTGAACCCTAACTTTGGATCTAACTGCTGTGAAGAAGTTCTTGGATAAGAAGTAACTCCTGCTAAATATAATGATTGTGCATGAGATAATGTTTCTTTCGGAGTAATTTTGAATAAATTGTATGCTTCTGATTGTAAGTTTGTTAAGTTGAACGGAGTTGGTGGAGCTTGATTTCTTTTTGTCCGTTTAATTTGAGCAATCTTAGCTTCTTTTTCTCCTTTAACTTTTTTCATAATTTCTTCCATTACTTTCTTATCAAAAATCTTATCTTTCTTGTGTAATGCTTCAACTTTTTGTTTATTATAATCACCATCTAATCTAATTAACCAGAATGGTTCGGAAACGAAAGCTTGAATTTCTCTTTCTCGATCTACTAACAATTTTAATGCTGGTCCTTGAACACGGCCTGCAGACATAACTTTGAATGCGCCAGTTGATTTAACTGCTGCAGTTAATGCTCTGCTTAAATTGATTCCGTAATACCAATCTAAATAATGTCTTGTCTCACCAGCATGTGCTTGGCCCCAATCAAGATGTTTTAATTTATTTTCATATGATTTTACTAAATCTCCTTTGGTTAAAGTGGAAAACTTCATTCGGTTAGCATCTTTCTTCTTACAAGCGTATTTGATAACGTTTAAACCAATAACTTCTCCTTCAACATCATAATCGCATGCGACTGTAAATTCATCACATTTCTTAGCTAACATAGAAATGGTGTCAATGTAACCTTTAACGTACTTTAGATCTTTATGAGATTTATAAGATGCGTCCCATTTAATATCAAATACGGGATAAGTCCATCCTTTCTTATTAACTTCAACTAATCCGTACAAATGACCAACAGCAGAAGTGATGTAAATAACCTTTTTGTTATGAATTACTTCGAAATATGAACCGCCTTTACTTTTCTTTTTTACGGGCGCTTTATCAGCTAAAGCCGCAGCTACTTTCACTGCTGAGCTAGGTTTCTCTGTGATTATAAGTTCAGTCATGTGTATTAAGAATTCAAAGGCGCTTTTATAAATGTTCTGATTTTTTAGAGGTAAAATTAAGAAAAAAAATAAAAAAAAGTGTTTGTTATCAATAATTAAATCAATCGATATTCTATTTGTTCTGGCATTACACACTTAGATAATGTATTCATCGCTCTTTGTAAATATTCATCCGTGGTAGCAACAATTATTTCTAAGTGATCTTCTTTTTTATTCAAAATCATTGTCGAACCATTTTTTAGAGTGATTAAATCACCAATATCTAATTCTGTTCTTGCTTCGGTTTTTCTTTCCAAATATTTATCTAATTTTCTTTCTAATCTTTGATAGTCTCCTTGTATTTGTATTATGTAATGTTGTTTCATTTTTATATTCCTCCAAGTTTATGAGTCTAGCTAAAGCTAGTTTTGTTAAGTTTTATTTCAATAATCAAATTTTTTAAAGAATTAAATCTAGTGCCAATAACCAGTAGAAATTTTGAATATAGATAAATCTAAGAAAAAATTATTGATGTTGCCACGCACAATCAACCCTTGTATATTTCATAATTTATTAGTAGACACAGATATTATTTAAACTTATCGTCTTGTTTACTAATTTAAAATTACTAACCTCGCAACTTGCTTGCTGGAATTAAAAAAATGGAAGAAAACAAAAAGAAGAAATTATTTCTTTTCATAACTGCAACTATAATCAAAGTGGTTTAATGGTATACTCTTTTCCAATAAAAGGTCATGCACTCCTGAATAAAAGTCATTATCATCCATTACTAATTCTTGAAATCTATAAAGAGTAAGACATTCTTTTTCTTCAATTGGTGTATCATAATAACCACAACACCCTACAATTAAAGCATCAGCAGAAGCTGGTGTTAACAAAGCTAATCCTAATGCACTCATTGTTACAGCTTTTTTCCCATTTTCCTTTACAAAGTTTAAAACCGGACTCTTTTCAAAGTCTAATAATTTATTAAGTGCCATATTTTGTGAAAAAGTAGTTTTATTAATAAATATTTATCTTCTCGACACTTCAATAACTCTTCCCTTTAACCCATTCCTTCTCTTTCTTACTAGTAACATCAACTTGAGGAACATTTCTCAATTTCTTTCTTAAGAATTTAATCAGTTGGTTAGATTTGTCAATCAACCCATGTTCAAAAGAAATTTTTTTATTAGAACTATAATACAAAGTATAAATAACAGCAGTATTACCACCATAATTATTAGTTTTTTTAGTAAACTTGGTAATTTGAGAATACTTAACAGTTTTATTTTCCTTAAAATAATAGTACCGAGTAATCTCATTTTCAGTAACTGTAACCATTTTTCTTTTTTTGGTCATTAAAGCAGCAATTAAAAAAACTAAAAAAATAACCCCTCCTACAATTGTTCCAGTAAGATCTTTTTTATATCCCAAAGAACTTATTCCAAAAATAACTAAACCAAGAATAACAATAAAAACTCTTCCTCCAATAGGAATATTAAAATAATAAGATCCTAAGAACTTATTATAATCATTTCCTTTAAGTTTTAGTTTCTTTTTAATCTTCTTAACAAATTTAATAAAATTATCTTCAGATTCTTTTCCTAAAAACATTACTACTAAATTTCTGCCATTAAATTTAACTCTAAAACTTAACCCAATCAATAATTTGTCATCAGTAGATGTAGTCAAACTATCTTCAAAAAAATTAATTGCAGAAAAAGGAATCTTAACAGTTTCTCCTAATTTAAGAGTAATCCCACTACTACCTAATTCAATGGTACCATTAAACTTTTTCTTATCTTCAAAAACATTAACTTTCCTATTCATAAGGTTTATCCCAACTACTATCTCCCCGAAACTTCTTCTTCACCGAATTCTTAGCGTTATTAAACACTTTTCTTAACGCCGTTTCCAATTCCCAATCATGTTGTTCACTAGAAATCATCTGTCCAGGAGTTTCAATTCTAAGATGTATTGAAAACTTTTGTTTTCCACCTTTATCATAATCTTTCAAATGAATAACTAAATTCATTTCATTATTAATTTTCCTTTGCAGTTTAAACGCTTCATTACTAGCAATTTTCTTAACAGTATACTTTTGGTATGGATTTAGTTTAGTATCATTTAATCCTACGAATTTAATGTTATAATTCTTTGGAACTTTTAAACTGCTAACATTTCTAAGAATATTTTTCACAGTTAACAAACCAACAAATTCATTATTTTCCATAACTAACAAATCAGATAATCTATTATCAACCATAACCTTTGTTGCATTCACCAACGATTCATTAGATTGTACATTAAACAGATTATCATTTGTACTAAAATCAGATACTGGTAATTGATCCAACTTAGGCATATTTGCTAGTGCACCACCAGAATTTGCCATTTGGTTAAACTTTGCAGATACATCTCTCTTTGGAGACCAATTAAGATATCTTCGCAATATATCTTTGAAACTAATAATCCCATAAACTTTGCCCTGATCAAAAACAGGAAGATGATCAACTCTTTCTTGATGCATTATTGTCATTGCAGTAGCAATAGGATCAGTTTTATTAAGTTTAGCAGTTTTTGATAATTTAATATCTTTAACTTTAACCTTCTTCATTTCAGGAAGTTTAATTGCTAATCTAACTAAATCTAATGAACTAACTACACCAATAATTTTTTTTTCTCTTTCAACCGGGACATGTTTGATATTACTTTGATACATTAAGTAAGCCGTTTCAATAATGTCAGCGTTTTCGTTAAGAATTGGTGTATTTTGAACATAATTTTTAATCTTGGTTTTAGTAACATCAATTCTGGACTTAAGCAACTTTTTTTTCTCAATCAGTCCTAAATATTTATCTTTTCTAAAAACAAGACCTACTCTCTTTTCAAAGGTTTTCATCTTTCCGATTAGTTCAGAAAGCATTGATTCATCATCAAGAACTACAAAATCTTCTGTTACAATTGGTTTTATTTCCATAAAATCCACCTCTTTATTAAAATAAGAATTATTTATGAATATTTAAATGTTGTTAAATAAGGGTAATTATCAAACTAATTTCACACATCTTTGCCCATAACTGTCCTTCTTCCGTTCTCTTTAGCACGTTTGGCAGCATCAACAATCAGATCTTTAACTTTTTCATCCAATCTATCTATAAAATCTCCTGAAATGTTATCTACTCCAAGCTCAGAATCTTTAAGAATTTCTTTTATCTGTGTTCTTACTGTTAACATCTTACTTTCAGAAATCAATAAGGTTTATAAATATTTTCTTAATTACTAATAAAATGAAATACACGAATTTAGGTGGCGGAGATTATTTAGTTAAGATAGATCAAGATAAAGTTGAAACAACTATAGAAACAATAGCAAGAAAATCATATCAAACTGCTAAATCAAAAAGAGGTTTTGTTTCTAAAGATACATTATTTATAGAAGATCATGTTGTTTATTCCTCAGATCATACTCAAGTAATGGGCTTGAATATGGGTTTAATCAATCAACGTCAATGTTATACCAAATTACAAAAAATGATTGGTAGTAACGATTATATTTTTCGCGGCAAACATTTTGAAAAAAGTGGCCGTAATCCGGAACAATTCTTAGAAGATGTTGTTAAAGAAATAGAAAAGAATAAATAACATCTATATTCTTAGTTAAATAATGGCTGATTGTATACAACAGAAATCAAAGATTTCTGAGCATGCAAGCGAAGCTTGCATATTTTGTAAGATAGTAAATAAAGAAATTCCTAACCACAAAGTATTCGAAGACAATGATTTTCTTGCCTTCTTGGATGTTTATCCACATGCTAAAGGACACACAGTAATCATTCCAAAAGAACATGCTAATCTAATCTCAGATTTAAATGATGAGAAAAGTAAAGATTTAATGCTTATCATAAAGAAAGTCATGAAGATCATTAAAGATAAACTTAATCCAGATGGGTTTAACGTTGGCTGGAATTCTGGAGAATCTGCAGGACAAGTAGTTCCTCATTTACATATTCATATCATCCCACGTTATGATGGTGATGGTGGCGGAAGTATTCATTCTATTATTAAAAATCCCGGAGATTTAGCAGTTGAGGAAGTAGCCAAATTGTTTAATTAAAATGATAGACAATAATTCTTTAGAAGATAATGTATCTCAACACTATTTAACACAAGGGTTAGGTGATGGAATTATGGTTGGTTTGGATCCAGTTGGTTCATTGTATGCAACAATTGCGAATCAACCAGATTTAACAATGGGGGGAATAAGTTATCAAAGAAAATATGATAGTTCTCTTGGTTACAAAATTTCTAAAGGAATAGGATTTTCTTTTGGATTAACAACTAATGTCTTAGCACACGGTTTACCACAAGTTGCTATGGCTTTTGTTAATTTAGATCATATTTTATCTTCTTCTAAGAAAAATGATTAATTCATAACAATTAAATATTCCAACTTCTTTCAACTATTAAATTGAGTTCTCTAGCAGAAAAAGTAGAATCTAATTATCATCAATTTAAACATCATACTCTAGAAGATATTGCCGGAATGACTTATGATCAGATTATCAGTTATGGTGAAGGAGCAGAAATCATTGGCGATTTGTTATCTAATAGATATCCAGGGATAATTAACCTCAATGATGTTCAAGAACATTTCTTTGAAAAGTCAGCTAATAATAAAGATTATTTTGGAATGATGTTCGATTTTGGTAAAGCTTTAGAAAATTTAGATTAATATTTCCAAAACCATTTTCTGTTGGTTTGAAAAAACTTATAGTTTTTTGGAAATATTTATAATAACAACCACTATTTTCTTATTAAATGGCGATGTAGCTAAGCCTGGTTATAGCGTTACGCTCATATATAAATGAGCTATGAGGCATTTATGCTGATGACTAAAGCCTATTGGGTTACGTAAAGGTCGCGTGTTCAAATTGATTCTTTCACCAGAAAGGAACTTGAAAGTCACGCCATCGCCATTTATTGCCAACGTGGGACAATCTGGTACTCCGCAAGCCTGGAAAGTTTGATTTGTTATTTCAACAATGAAAGCTTGTTGGCTTCGGCCTTTCCCGGTTCAAAAAGCAATTAAGAATTATCTTGTTGCTGGAACTTCCGGGCGTTGGCGCTTTTCTTTTTT
>JABHRR010000057.1 GCA_018670095.1 Candidatus Woesearchaeota archaeon | reverse complement strand
TGTTCAGCAATCTCATGCGGAATCATCCCCACGTCTTTAGAAGTGTAACTATCTACAGCATTCGCTAATACTTCGCATTTATCTGTAACTATTCCTACTCCAAAGGTATGTGCAGTTGATTCAACTCCTAATATGATCATAAAAGAAGTAATTTTAACCTATATTTAAAAGATTATTGGGAAAAAACAAGTCCCCACCAAAAACTTTATAAACTATAGCCACTATAGCAACTATAATGGCTACAACAATCCAAATCAGTAATGAAACTAAGAATCTAATAGGTACTTTTGGCACTAAAAAAGATACATACGAAACTATTATCAAAAGAATGTATGATATGGCCGTCAAAGAACAATTAAGACAATTCTTAATGTCTGATGAAAACACAATAACTCTAGAAGAAGCAAAAGAATTAATTAACAAATAAAAATGGTTAAAATAGAAATAGTTAAATCTCTTGCTCTAGAAATAAAGAAAAAATTTTCTAAAACAGAAGCAAATAAAATAATTGATTTACTTTATACACTAGAAGAAAGTCCACACAAAGGAAAAATTCTAACAAATGTTGCAGGAATTGTAATTAAAGAATTAAAATATAAAAAATTTCGGTTTTATTTTATTACAGATGGACATAAATTAAAAGTTCTATCTAAAGAAGAATTGACAGATTTATTATTAAAATTTGTAAGAATGTCTGACAAGAATCATCAACAAAAAGTAATTAATGAAATTAGAAATATACTCTTAAAAATCGAACATGAAAAATTCAAGTAAATTAATATTAATTCAAATTCCCTACTTTGATTCTTTCAAGTAAAGAAATACTACCATCTCCATGATTATCAAATTGCATAAAATAACCACCATCAGAAATCCCACTAACTAATTTTTTCACCAATCCATTTAATCTTTCAATATGTCCTTGTTTAGTTGTCGAAAACAAATAAATTTCTTCAGGATGAGGTTTTGTTATAATATCAGTCAGACTAGGCATAACTTCTTTAGGTTCAAATAAAATAGGATGTCTGTTTGAAGGGTCAACAACACGGAACTGTCCCATTTTATGATAAAGAGGCCTATGTTTTAAAGAAACAATTAAATCAGAATTACCTAAACTTTCACGGACATCATGATAAAGTATCTCTCTTTCTACAACCCAGCTGCTTGGAGCTGGAACAACGATTTCATTCCCATCATAATCGCAAGGAACTAAAAGTTGAGTAGGTTGTTTTTCTTTAGAAAAAGCTTCAACAAAATAATCAATATTGTGGTCATTAATCCTAAAGTTTGAACAATGATGTGGTTCGTATGTCATATTAAATAAAAATCATAAAGAATATAAAAAGATTGTGTAATTCTATTTACTTGAAGCAGCTTGTCTTTCAGTATCTCGTTTCTTAGCAACTGCGTTACTTCTTGCAGAACATTGATATGCAGCAATAAGTTCTTCAGCTAAAGAATCTTCAATTTTCTTCTTCTTGTTGAAACACTTAACGTAAGCGCCCTGAGCCATGTAACGAAGAGCAATATCAATTCTTCTTTGCGGAGCTACATCAACAGCTTTTGGATAACGTGCGCCACCATATTCAATTGCAATAACTTCTTCACGAGGAGCAGCATTTTCAATTGCTTTTACTAAAATAGCAAGAGGATTTTGTTTAAGTTGCATTTCACACTTTGCAAATGCTTTCTCAATAACTTTCAAAACCCCATTCTTTTTCCCTGTGTTGTGACCAGAACTCATGAAATGTTTTTTACCTTTATGACCAGAAGTCATTAACTTTGTAGCTAACCTTTCAACAATAAATGTGTTTGATTTGTGAAATCTTGCCCCAGCATATCTTGCTCCACTTTTAGGCATTATTCTTGGAGCTAAAGAAATGTATCTACTTAAACCAAGGTCCTCAACTTTAACTCCCTCAGCACTCCAACGATTAAAAAATTTTATTTCAGTCATTTTATCTTCTTGCCTTCTCTAATTTACCTTTCAATAAGGCATTTAAACTTTGATCATTAACTTTTAATACTTGCCATCTCACACCAGGAATATCTCCTTTTGCTCTTCCCATTTTACCACCGATACATTCAACAATAACTTCATCGTGTTCGTTGATTAATTTTTGAGCACCATCACCAGGCATAAAAGCAGTAACTTGTTTACCATTTTTAACTAATTGTACACGACAACATTTTCTCATCGCAGAGTTTGGCTGTTTAGCTTCTACTTGAATCTTCTCTAAAACAATTGCTTTAGCTTGAGAAGCTCCGGCTAAGGGATCAGATTTCTTTTTCAAGATTGACCTTCTAGCTAACTTGTAAGTCTTTCTTCTCTTCAGCAACTTCTTAGCTGCTCCCAGTCCACGCGATTTATTTGCCATCTTTTATTCTAAAATAGAGGGGGTTTTATAAAGGTTTTGGAATGCTTTTTTAAACAACTTTTATCTCAACATTGAAAAACCTTTTCATGATTTGATTGATAAAGATTAAGTTTGATCTATCCCTACCAATAATTTGACCTTTAACCTTTTTATTATTATCTTTAATTAAAACTTCTTCACCTTCTAAAACAATTTCTTCAACTTTAAGAGGATAAATAAGATTACGAGCAAAACTTACCGGATCATTTCTAAACTCAATAACTTTAATTTTTTTACCAAATTCTTGTTGAGCTTTTTTAATATTAATTCCGCCTTTACCAATGGCCTTACCTAACTCGCCAATTCCAACAACGAAATAGATGGTATCCTCGTCTTTAAAACAATCTTTAACTTTCGCTCGGGTAATTCTTTCCATAATTGAAGATAAACCAAAATTTTCTTGATTAAGTTTTACCCTTGCCAATTTTAATCCCCGGAGATGCCTAAAACAGAAATAAAAAAGTTTTTCTTACAAATTACACCTAACTCTTCATTACTTTGCTCTAATTCAACAACTTTGACATTAGCTAAGTTAGCAAGATGTTTAATATCTTCTCTTGTTTTACTCTCACAATTACCTGCAAGAAAAATAGTGGTTAAATTCTTATTTTTCAATTCTTTCATTACTTTTTCTTTACCAATGATTGCTGTATTTGCATCAACTCTAGATTTCAATAATTTAATTTCTTCAGTAATTTCTTTCTTTTTTGCCATTCTTATCCACCATAATTATTTCATTTTAGTAACCAGTCCTGGTAATCCTGTACCAATTGGAACTGGCTGATTAATCATAACATTTTCAACTACAGAAGTTAAATTGTCAACTTCACCTTCTAATGCAGCATTAAATAAATGTTTCAAAGGAGTTTCAAATGATGCTCTAGCTAAAACACTAGCTTTCTCACTAACAACCCCATAACGAGTAATACCTTTTACGGTTCCGTTTGCAACCATTAAGTCAGCAACTAACATCACGTGCCTAATATTAACATTCAGTCCTTGAGATTCAACAACTTTATAGACTTCGTCAATAATTGCTTGTCTTGCTGCTTCAATCCCTAACACATTATAAATTTCATAAATATCATTGCTTACTGTTCTTGTAGAATCAACTTCACTTAACGCTAATACATCTTTCAAGTTTGTTCCCGCAGTTAAAATAACATATTCTTCTCCTCTCTTAACTGGTAAAACTTGTTTAAGACCTTTAATACCTTTCACTTTAACTTCTTTAATTTTTTCTTTAAGAGCATAAAGATCTTTAATTTCATCCTGTTTACCTTTAAGACCAATCACTATTACTTCATCGGTGATAGAAACAGAAAAGTTCTTAACTTTAGTTTTAATAATACCATTAATATCTTTAACAGTAAGATCATTATCATCTAATAATTCTTTGTTCAATTTGATAGTTAAATTTTGATCAAAAATATTTAAATTATATTCACTAACAAACTCTTCAAACTTTGTTTCTTTAATAGTTGCTGCAAACTTTCTAAGTTTTTCAACATCTAAACAGTAAGGTTTGTTTAAGAATATTTCCATCATTGGAGTTTTAATCCCTTTTCTAGCGTCAAAAACTTCAATAATTCTTGGCAAACCAGTTGTAACTTGTACTTCCGCAACCCCAGCAAGATGAAACGTGTTCAAAGTCATCTGAGTACCAGGTTCACCAATACTTTCTGCAGCTACTAAACCAACACATTCACCAGCATGAACTTTAGCGTTATTATAAGCAATTAAACATTTGTCCATTACTTCTTGAAATTTTTCTTTACTAATAGTTCCAGGAACATTCTCTTTAATCTCTTCTAATACAGAAAGAGGAATCTTGCCAGCATAACTGTTCAATAATTTTTCTTGATCGGCTTTCATATTTATTTTCCTCCTCCAACTACATCATGAATTATTCCTGTAACATCAATAACACCATTTTTAGTTTTAGATACATCTAAACAATCTTCTCCATAAGAAAACTGAATAATCTTACCACTAGCGTCTCTAACAGTGTCATCATAATCTATTTTAAGATCCTGCATTGCATTGGAAAGTCTTCTATAAAGATAACCAGATTTAGGTGTTCTTAATGCTGTATCCATTAATGCGTCCCTACCAGTCATTGCTCCAAAGAAAAATTCAGAAGGAGTTAACCCACTCTTGAAATTATTCTTTACAAAACCTCTAGCTTTAGGACTAAGATCATTTTTTGAAAAATAAGATAAAGTTCTACCAGTAAATCCATGATCAATTCTTTTACCACGTAAAGCCTGTTGACCAACAATTGCAGTCATCTGAGCAATATTTAATGGATTACCTCTTGCTCCACATCTTACTAAAGTTGTAGCAGCACTATTTTGTACTTGCTTCATAGCAATATCACCGGCTTTATTTCTAGCTCGGTTCAAAGCTCCAAGAATACTTACTTCTAAAGTTTCGTCTAAACTTCTTCCTGGAAGAGATTCAAGTTTTCCTGAATTAAAATTGTCAATAAAATGATTAGCTTCATCTTCAGATTTTTGGATGATATCTTTAATTTCATTTTTAGTTTCTAATGGTAAGTCCATATCACTAATACCAATTGAGAATCCTCTCCTCGCTAAAACTGCAATTCCTAATTTAGAAATTTTTCCTAATAAATCAGCAGTATAAGCAGGACCATATTTCTCATAAACATTTCTTAACATTAATCCACTCTCTTGACCAAGATTAGCTTTATCCATATAACCGGACTTTAATTGACCGTTAACAATCTTAACGTCATTACCGCTTTTATCTTTACCAACGTAACTAAAATCTTTTGGTAAAAGTACTGAAAACACTTCTTTACCATCAATTTTCTCTTTATTAGGGAGTCCAGAAAAATCATCAACTCCACAACTATACAATAAATCTATTGCTTCTGAACGTTTTAAAACTAATTCTTTAGTTAATAAATAATTTCCTGTAATTGCATCTTGAATACAACCTACAACACTTAAACCATAACGTGGACTAATAATTTGAGTATCAACCAACATTAAAATTCTTGCTTCAGCTCTTGCCTCTTCATTTTGCGGAACGTGTAAGTTCATCTCATCACCATCAAAGTCAGCGTTGTAAGGATTACAAACTGCCGGATTTAATCGGAAAGTTTTTCCAGGTAAAACTTTAACTAAATGACACATCATACTCATTCTGTGCAAACTTGGTTGTCTGTTAAATAAAGCGATATCACCATCGATTAAATGTCTTTCTACCATATAACCTTCTTCTAACTCTTCAAGAATTTCTTCCTGAGTTTCAGCAGTAATACTTTTCCTTTTTCCATCAGGTTTAACAATATAATTTGCTCCAGGATATTTTTTAGGACCATTCTGAACAAATCGTTTTAAATATTCTATATTCCAAACAGTAACTCTTTCTGGAACAGTTAAATTCATGGACATGCTTTTTGGAACACCCACTTCGTTAAGATCAATAAAAGGATCAGGACTAATAACTGTCCGTGCAGAAAAGTCTGTTCTCTTCCCAGCAAGGTTATGTCTTAAACGTCCCTCTTTACTTTTGATTCTTGCCGCTAAAGTTTTCAATACTTGTCCACCACGATGTCTTGCTGGTGGTAATTGTGAAACAGCATTATCAAAGAAAGTAGTTACGTGATATTGTAAAAGGTCCCATAAATCTTCAATGATAACTTCAGGCGCACCAGCATTAATATTCTCAAATAATCGTTGATTAATCCTAACAATGTCACCTAATTTATGAGTCAAATCGTCCTCACTTCTTTCACCAGACTCAAGAGTAATACTTGGTCTCATTGTAACGGGAGGAATTTGTAATACTGTTAAAATCATCCATTCAGGTCGGAAAGATTTGCTATAACCAAAAATTGCTAAATCTTCTTCTTCAATTTTTTCTAATCTTGCTCTTACTTCAATTGGACTTAAACGAATTTCAGTTTCATAATAATTGTAAGGTTTGTCAAGTTTAATTTTTTCTTGTTTCTTATCACAATGAGGACATTTCTCTTTCAATTTATATTTGCTAACAACTTCTTTGATTTTTCTTCGTCTTGCTTCAAAGCCTTCCTCTGCTCCAACTTTTTCAAAAACACCAAGATAACGTTTAATATTATTTTCAGGAATTAATACTCGAGCACAATATTTACAAGTAGACTTTAATAGATCTAATATTTGTCTAACAAACTTAATATGAATAGTTGGTCTTGCCAGTTCAATATAACCAAAATGTCCAGGACATTCTTTCAATTTCTGACCACAAGTTTTACATCTTAATCCAGGATCAATTACTCCTAAACGAATATCCATTAAACCACCATCAACAGAATAACCTTCCCGATCATAAAGTTCAGGGGTAACTATTTTTGCTGATGCTAAGTCCATGATTTGTTTTGGCGAAAAAACTCCAAAATCAATATGACTAATTTTTTTATGCACTTGCCGATCCATTTTTTTCCTCAATTATAATTTAATTTTATTTTTATGATTATTTAATATTTATTTTTCAAATTTAATTTTGGATAAATACATAAACTTCTAATTTCGTCCAATAACAATTTGAAAGCGTAACTCATTTCAACGTAATTAATTTCAATGTCTTCTCCACACATTAAACAATATTTTCTATTTTTGTATTGATCCTCAACTGCAACTAAACCACACTTCTCACAAACTGGAAGATCAATTTTATCAGAGTCAAATCTTTCCTTTAATAATAAGGAAGCACCATGTGCAATGAAAACGTCTTTCTCCATCTCTCCTAATCTCAATCCACCCTCTTTAGCTTTACCCTCAGTAGGTTGTCTAGTTAATAACTGAATTGGGCCTCTTGCCCGAGATTGCATTTTATTAGCAACTAAATGTCTCAATCTTAAATAATACATGTTTCCAACATAAATTCTTGCCAACATCTGTTTACCGGTTCTTCCGTCATAAAATACTTCAGTTCCGTCACTTCTAAAACCAAGATCTAATAATTCTGTACGAATATTTTCTTCAGATTCAGAATCGAATAAAGTTCCGTCAACAAATCTTCCTGCTAAAGCACCAACTTTACCACCCACTAACTCAACTAAATGAGAAATGGTCATTCTTGAAGATATTCCGTGCGGAGTGAAAATTAAATCAGGAATAATACCAGAAGATGAAAATGGAATGTCAGCAGGTTTAACTAAAATACCAGTAACCCCTTTCTGTCCATGACGAGAAGTGAATTTGTCTCCAATTTCAGGGATACGTTCTTCTCTTAATCTAACTTGAACTAATTTATTACCCTCTTCATTCTCAGTAATAAATACAAAATCTGCAACTCCTCTTTCTCCATGCTTTAAAGAAATTGAACTTTCCCTTCTAATCGCCGCAGAAAGATTATATTCATCTAAACTACTTAAAAATCTTGGTGGAGAAGTTCTACCAATAATAACATCACCCTCATTAACTTTTGCTTCAGGGTAAATTATTCCGTCCCCTTCTAAAAAACCATAATCTTTTTCACTTCGATAACCTTTAACATCTTTATCAGGAATAGAAATTTCATCAACTAACCCACCAGAATATCTTAATTCTTCTGCTTTAACTGGTCGGAAATAAGTACTTCTTGCTAATCCTCTATCAATTGAACCTTTATTCAAAATAACTCCGTCTTCCATGTTATATCCGTCATAACACATTATTGCTACAACCATGTTCTGTCCAGAAGGATGTTCATCATAATCAGTTACATCATGAAGTTTAGTTTTAACAAGTGGAAACTGTGGATAATGTAAGATATTAGCATCCATGTCCATTCTAATATGATAATTAGCAGCATAAAAACCTAATGCTTGTTTTTGGTTCTTACTACCAATAATTAAACGTGAAGATTGATTAAAATTTCCAAAAGGTACAAGAGCAGTAGCAATTCCACTAATTGAACCAGGAGTGATTTCTAAATGTGTATGTTCTGGAGTTAACTCTTCTTCAGTATAAGCAACTAAAGCATTTTCTTCTTCACCAGCATCAAGATATTCAACAACTCCCTGTCTGATCAAATCTGCCCAAGTTATTTCTCCATCTTCTAATTGTTTAAGATGTTTTTCACTCAATAATGATCGACCTTCTTTAATAATGATTAAAGGTCTTCTAGCTCTACCTTCATCACACATAATCCTAACTTCATTAGCTTCTGAATTATGATAAATATTTGCTTCTTCCGGTAAAGAACCTTTTCTTCTCAAGTCTTTAACATTCTCAACGAAGTGATTAATATCATCAACTGTTCCTACAAAATTTGAATTAATATAAACGTCTGCCATTTTAGATTATTAAACCCCTTTGAGGTCTAGTTCTTTAATTTTATCTAGAACCTCTGTTTCATTTACACCTTGAGATACAGAACATAACATGGCAAGATTCTTTCTTAAACCAATATTTGTTCCCTCAGGAGTTTCGATTGGACATAATCTTCCAATATGAGTACAATGTAAAGCCCGAGCGTCAAAGTTTTCCTGACTTGAAGATAAAGGACTAATTACTTTTTGAAGATGTGAAACCATTGCTAAAAAATTAGAACGATCCATTCTTTGAGAAACACCTTGTCTTCCACCAACCCATTCACCAGTAGCCATCGCTGAATATAATCGGGAAGTTAAAAGTTTATCTCTAATAATAACTCTAATTGAAGGTAATTTTCCTCGCTTGATAATTCTCTGAAAATTATAAAGGATATCTCCAACAAGAATCTTGAAGTTTACTCTAAATAAATCAATCATTAAATCTCCACTAAGACGTAACCTTTTATTCATGTAATGATCTTTATCATCAGAACTTCTTGAACCACTACGAACATCAATAAATTTCTTCATCATTTTACATAAATTTTTAGCTTTTACCATTCTACTTCCAGATTCCATGTCAATGTTAGGTAAAAGATATTTATCCAAAATTTCTTTAGTTCGTTCAATTCTAATTTCTTTTGCTTGTGCAATACCAATTCTTTTCGAGATATAATCAGTTGCATCTTCTTGAGTTTTAATGTCTACAAACTCAAACAAGTTCAAAATTACTTCTTCATAATTTTTATCCCCAGAAACTGCTCGCATAATTTCTTCGTCTTTAACTAAACCTAAAGCTTTCAATACAATAACAATAGGCATATTTTTTACCCGAGTAAAAGACATATAATAAATTCCATCTTTTTTCCGTTCAAAATTATGAGGGATTTTATAAGATCCTTTAGCAGCAAAGAATCTTCCAGTAATGTCTTTACCTGGAGGATTTTCAACTACAAAATTATTACCAGCTAAATCTTCAATATTTACAATAACTCTTTCAGTACCATTAATAATAAAATATCCACCTGGATCAGTTGGATCTTCACCACGTTTAATTAAATCTTCTCTGCTTAAACCATGAAGATGACAATATTTGCTTCTTAACATAATTGGCATTTTACCAATCTCAGCAATGAAACTTTCTCTTTGAACATCATTAATATAAGTGCTTACCTCTAAATAGATAGGTGCGTAATAAGAAATTTTTCTCAATCTTGCTTCAGTTGGATATATTGGTCTTTTACTTCCATCAGCTTCAGTGATTTCTGGCTTACCAACAGTAATTCTTCCAAATCTAATTTTGAATTTTTCAATGTTGTGAGGGATAATTGCCGGTTCAGCTTCTTTATTTTCCTCAACTACTTCTTGTAATCCTTTTTCTAAAAAATTATTGAATGATTGAATATTACTGTCAACAAACTTTTTCTCTTCAAAATATTTCTTTATTAATATAGACTTATCCATTTAAGTTTGCCTCCTAACCATTAATTACTGCCCTATAATATATAGTGATCCCGGCAGTTTTACTTTCACGTTCAATTTTAATTACATCACCAGCTGTAGGTTTAAGATTAACAATTGCTGGATCTTCGATTAGAATTTTTGGTAAAGATTTAATATCAATTTTATAACTATCTAAAAATTTTCCTTTTTCAGCATCAGACAACTTACTATGCTTAGGAATCAAATGATGTTTGTTAATATCGAGAGTCATTTTATTTTTTTGGTATTTTTTATTTTAATTATGGGCGAACATAATTGTTTGATTATGAGCGGGCCGGAAGGGATTTGAACCCTCGACCGCCTGATGGCTTCAGTTAGGAAGCCCCACAAATCTGAGATTTGTCGTGTCTGTCCTAATGTAAAAGTCAGGCGCTCTTCCAAGCTAAGCTACCGGCCCAATTGCAATTCCTTAAATTTGATTTAAGGAAAACGCCCTGGCCGGGACTTTCAGTGATCATGATATAAACCTCATCAACCATCTTTGAACCCGGGTCGAAGCCTTTCTGAAAATCGTTATGATTTCCGACAGGGCTTCATGCTAGGCCGAGCTACACTACCAGGGCAACTTCATATAGTTCTCACTACAGTTATTTTTAAATAATGCTCTGTAGAAAGATATTCAGCCATGTTCTCTGATAATTAAACGGGGGATTTATAAAGCTTTTGGTTAAATTCGATTAAAAGTAGATAATCTAACATATATTTTAGAAATATCACCAAACAATAAAAAATGTTTGGGAAGAGTAAGAACCTCTCTCTTCCCAAGTTAGTCCCCTCACCCGGATTCGAACCGGGGATCTCTCGGTCACGGCTGATCGTTTTTCATTTCTAGTCGTTAGGACAAAATCAAACGATTTCTACAGCCGAATGTTCTAGCCACTAAACTATGAAGGGTTCATCTTCTGGATTTTAGGCCTGTTTATTAACTTTTTGCTTGCAAAAGTATTATATAGAAGAAAAAATTAGTTTTTAATAGTTTTTGATAACTTTTACAAAAAGAGGTAAGCAAAAAAGATAGAAAAATCTTTTTTTTACATTTTTTGTAATAAATTTTACAAAAAGAGGTGAATATAAATGGCTAAGAAACAAACAAATAAAAAAATTAATAATAAAAATAAAGGAAATGTCGTTGGAAGTTGGTCTTTTTTAATAGGAATATTCTTTGCAATTGTTTTAGGATTAGGTTTTACAGGAGCATATCAGACAGAAATTTTATGGGCAGTATTCTTGCTAGGAGTTGTTGTCGGATTACTTAACATTGCCGTGGAAGAAATTGGTGGTTTCCTTACTAGTGGAACAGTATTAGTATTAGTTTCTTTTTTAGGGATACAAGTAGGAACATTTGATGCAGTTGCGCCATCAATAACTAATATGTTGACTGGGATATTAACACTATTTGTGCCTGCAACAATTATCGTAGCATTAAAAGCAGTTTTTGCTTATGCCTATAGATAATTAATAGATTTATTTTTTTCTCTTTTCTTTTCTTTTTTAGAATTAAAATTTATAAACGAGATAAAATTTCTAGAGCGTGATTCTTCCTTTTTTCAAAAAGTTCAAGTTGAGGAGTTACTTCTTCATCTAAATCAGGATTTAATTCAAGAGCTAAATTCACCTCAGAAATAGATTTATCTAAATAGTCAACACAAATTTCAAACAGATTTGGTTTTTTTGATTGTTCTGCCATCTCCCTAACTCCCATATAGCCATGAAAACAAGCAAGTCCCAAATGATGGTGAAGTTCAGCAGAATCAGGATATTGTTTTACTCCTTCTTCTATTAACTCAATTGCTTCATTAAGCGGATATCCTATATTAGTATGAAGTGCACTAAGTAAGCTATAAACTTCTACAGAACAATCTGGTTTCTGTTTAATTTGTAATGCACATGACTTGATAATTGGTTCATATAATTCAACCATATGATTAAAGAACTTATCTGGTTCATTTTCTAAAAAAAATGATTGCCATCTTGCTGAATCAGAAGTGATGTAATTTTCAAGCACATCTTCAGCAGATTTTTCCCCATATCTTTCTATAAGATGCTGTGCATTAACAGGATCTAAATTTTCTCTCAAGTAATTTAAAGGAGCATCAAATAACTGAATAAATCTTTCAAGAGCTTCTTGCTCTTGTTCATCATTATCCACTATTTTCTTTAAATCTGCCATATATAATGTTTAAGAAATTATTTTTTATAAATCTTTCGGAGATTTACTACTAATGGATGAACTGATGAAAATTTGTTTTTTAGAAAAATATGCGAGAGCCGAGATTTGAACTCGGGTCACAGCCTTGGCAAGGCCGTATACTAACCACTGTACTACTCCCGCAATAAGTCACTAAAAAAACAATTGATTTATTAACTTTGTGGTGCCACTCCCCCGCTGGTCAACCTCAGAAAAGATATATAAATGATTAACTCTCGCATACTCTTTTTAATTAAAAATTTTTAATAAAAATGATAACTTCAGATTATTTAGAACAAATAGTTGACTTTGATCAACCTATTCTTTTAGTTGGCCCAGGTGCTGACATAATTTATGAGGATTGTGGTTATGCTGCAATCCCTATGGACCGAGCCCTAATATATTTTGCTGAAAAGTTACATAATAATAAAGGACATTTGGACATTTTTGATTTACCCCCAGACTCTTATGGAGGAGGACATCATAACATTGACCAAATTAAAAAGTATATCAATAATCTAAAAGAAAAAACTAACTTAGGAAAAATAAATTATGTTGAGGGAGATATTGCTGTTGATAAGTTACCTGAAAAAAAATATGGTTTTATCTGGGATCACGGAACTTTATCTTTTTGGGTTGGTGAAGACCCAGATTCTGAAGAAACAAGTACCAGTTTACAAAATGAACGAATTGAAAATACAATTAAAAATTATTCTTCTTCTTTAAGAGATGATGGAGTTATTGCCATTGCAACTAAAAAAGACAAAACATCAATAATTACAAATCATTTATTGCCTAATTTAAAAATAAAACAAATTAAAATCGAAGAAGACAAATATAAAACAAGATTAAATGCACAAACAATATTCTCTGCAATTTATGGCGATAAATATGAAGACCATTTTGGAACTGACCAACCAGCAAAAGAATATTCATATTTATATGAAAAAGGATTCCTAATCCCTACATATTTCGAAGAAGTCATCATCGAATTAAAGAAAAGATAACTGGAACTTTCTTTCTTACAAAAACAAGAATATTAAAGTTACAATACTTCTAACTAATAAAATAATCTGAACCCAATTATCATCTTATTCCTTTCCAAACAGAATCATCTGTAGAGAAGTAAAATGTACTATAATCTGAAGAAAAATCAAGTGCATAAATACTACCAAAGTCTTTTGATTTAATTTCAACCCACTTATTCCCCTTATCTTCAGAAACAAAAAGACCTTTATCTGTTCCAATAATAATTGTTGAATGATCCAAGGGATCAATATTTATTGTATTTACAATAATTGGTTTAGGGAGATTATTGCTAGTATCAAACCATGTGTCTCCACCATCAGATGATTTGAATATACCTATTCCCGCTAAGCTTGCTAAATTTTGATCTCTATTATATCCCGTACCAACATACATTTCATTTGAGTTTCCAGGATTTATATCTATAGGATAAACAACTGTTTCTAATAAACCAACATTTTTTTCTTTCCAGGTCTTACCGGAATCTGTACTTTTGTAAATTCCAGTTGGATTTAATCCAACATAAATAATATCACTATTATTCGGGTCAAATTTCATCCAAGAAATTCTGGATTTAGTATTTGGACCACCAGTTTTCACCCAATCTATATTATTTGTATTAGTTTTCCAAACACCCGTCCCTCTTTTTCCAGCAAATAATTTACTTCCATCTAAACTTACAACCAAAGAAACTATATCTCCTTCACCTATTTTATCCCAACTTCCAGCACCATTATTAGAAAAATAAACTCCATCGTTGGTAGCAAGATAAACTTGATTTGAATTATCAGGATTAACTTTTATTTGGGTTATTCCTTTCTTCATAATATCTTTATTTTGTCCCATTGAACCATACATTGGAATCCAAGTACTTGCACCATCAGTAGATTTGTATATTCCTTTGCCAAAGATTCCTAAATACAATATGTTATGGTTATTTGGATCAATTTCTAGACTGTAATATCCTTGTGTAGTTGGATCAATAACTTCAAAACTTGGCAAGGCAAAATTACTTTCCATCCACGTCATTCCACCATCAGTAGTCTTAAATACTCCACCGGGGAATGAAGTAGCATAAATTATATTTGAATTAGTCGGATCAACTTTTAGTTGAATGTTATATATCTCTGGATGTGGTCCAGTGGTAACAGACCAAGTTACTGAAAAATCTAGATTTATTTTTCCAACATAAACGCCTCCACCAAGTGTTCCAACATAAACATTATTATTAGTAACACTCATTGAACCAATGTTCTTAAAGTTTAAACCGTTTTGTAAAGTCCAACTTTTTCCTTGGTCTGTCGAAACATATAAACCAGTACTTGTAGCGGCAAAGAGAACATTATTATTAATGGGATGTTGTAATATTTTCTTAATTCCACTATTAAATTGATTGTCTTCTAAAAGTGGAACCCATGTTATTCCATCATCTGTGCTTTTATAGATATCATTAACAATATTAGGATTACCAATTCTAAAATTTAAATCCATATCAATATCTGAAGCTCCACTAAGATAAAGATTACCATTAACAGAAATAATATTATTGAAGCCCATATCAAGATCTGGAGAGATCTCAACCCATTTATTTTCTTCTAATCGGTACACCCCATAAATGTGACTGACAGAATAAAGATTGCTGTCATCGGAAAAGAAATCAAGAATAATGTTTCCCTCAACCCCATTAGAAATCTTCACAGGTGTTTCACCTTCTAGTTTAAATGTTGTTCCAGACATCGGACCATCAACAAACAAAGAAATCATTCCTGTAATTTTGTTAAAAGCTGAAAAATAAAGTTCTCCTTTGTGTATACCCATAGTACTAATTCTGTAATATTTCTCATCATCTAAAGCAACAAGTTCATCCCAGCTGTTTCCAGCATTATACGACTGATATATTTTAGGGCTGGTTCTATCGGCAATTAGTAAATGATTAGAATTGCTTTGATCAACAATTATTTTAGGTATTGAAATTGTTGGTGTCTCAACTTTTTGCCAGGTATTCCCTGTATCTGTTGATTTAAACAATCCTCCACCCCAAGGAGCTGCATAGACAATGTTTTCATTATTTGGATCTACAGTAATATCATGAATAGTTGAGAAAGTTAAATCATCATTTAATTTATTCCATGTTCCTCCAGCATTATTACTCACATAGATTGTTCCTTGACTACCAGTAAGTCCAGCATAGACTTTATTGTTAGAATCAAATTCAATACTTTTAAATCCATAAGGCAAGTATTCATCAGGACTGGAAAGGTCTAATGTTTTTTGCCAGGTTATACCTCCATCATTTGTCTTGTAGATCAACGGTTTATTTGAATCACTTGCAATTATAACTTTATTATTTGTTGGATTAACATCCATTCCATAAACATATCTTGCAGAATCTATCCTATCGTGGATGAACTTTGTTGTATCTTGTAATTGCTTCCAATTATTTCCATCATCATAACTAGCAAAAACACCACCACCATAAGGAAATCTTGAAAACAAACCAGCATAAACATTGTTAGGGTTGATTGGGTCTGCAACTAATGTTAAAGGAGTGGTAAAGATCATATCACCATTGATTTTATTCCAGCTTTCACCTTTATTAAGAGATTCATAAATATGTCCATATTCTGTCCCTAATAAAATCCTTCCTTCCTGGCTTTTATCAGCAACTATAAAATAAACATTTCTGTTATTAGATCCTTCCTCGTTTATCCCTTCACCTTTTTCTATCCAAGTTTCTCCACGATCAAAGCTTTTGTAAAAACCATCGGGTCTTTCTACATTAATTTCACCAGAACCCGAATAATAAATATTTTCATCAAAGGGGTCTTGTAATATTGAATAAATGTATCCCTTTTTAACATTTGCAACACGATAATCTAATACTTCCTTCCACTTATTTCCCCCATCAATACTTTTATACAAAGCATTATCAATAGTTCCTGCAAATACGGTATCTTTTTGAGAATTATCTGCATCTATAAAATAAGAAACAGCTGCAGACAAACCATTGTTTGATAAAGCCCAAGTTTGTCCTGAATCCTCAGATTTTATAATGCCATTATAATATGCAGTAAGATAAACCCTATTTGAATCGCTAGGATCAAAATTAACATCTATAATAATTCTTCTTAATATTTTGTCATTAACTGCCTCCCAATTATTACCTCCATCCTCAGTTCTTTTTATATAATAATCTCTTTGTCCAACAATAATTATATTTGGATCAACGGAACTAATCCCCATCGATTGACAGCCACCAAAATTTTCATCAACAAAAGGTTTCCAACTTGTACCACCATTGACTGAACGATAGATATCATATTGTTTTTCATGTGTACATGCATAAATGATAGAATCATCTTGTGGATTAATTTCCAAGTCATTGATGGTAAGTTGATTATTTTCTATTGGCAAGCCAGTATTAATTTCAGACCAAGTATTTCCTCCATTAACTGACTTGTAGATTCCTTTAGCACTTAAACCGGGATCACCCATTAAATCCCAGTATCCAGTAGCAATAAAAACTAAATTATTATTTAATTTAGATACTTTAATAGCTGAAATAAAATGATTGAAATTTGGAGCAATTATTTTAGCTTCCCAATTTTTTCCTGCGTCAGTACTTTTTACCAATTGACCATATTTTGTACCTGTATAGATAACATCATTATTATTTGGATCGATAGTTAATGAGGTTATATGTTCAAGATTATAAACAAGATTCCATGATTGCCCACCATTAATAGATTTATATATCCCTTTAACATTTCCAAGATATACAATATCTGGGTTGTCACTATGAACAGCAAGACTTCTCCCAGCGATAAATTCTTTTGGTGAATTTAATTGTTGCCAAGATTCCCCATAATCTATTGATTTAAATACACCATTTGCTCTTGGACCAGCGTATAAAATATTTGGATTTGATTCTGAAATAGCCAAAGCACCACGAATTATTCCACCGGGAGGACCATTTGTTTTTTCTAACGTAAACAAACTAGAAACTAAACAATCACTAGGACAATTAGCTTCATTTTCATCATAATCACATTTATCATCTCCACAATAATGGTATTCATTTTGACAAATTTTTTCACCCGGATCACATTGACTGGGATGGCATTCAAAGACCGTTAAACCAGCACAACAATGATCGATGTTGAGGTCAATTATAAAACCACCATCATCTACACAGTTTTCTTCTTTACAAACACCAATTCCGTTTTCCACAGCTGAAAAATAATCTCTTAAAACAGTCGCTAGTGCAGATATCTTTTGAAGTCTTGTTGGATAAGTGAAATCATCGGTTAAAATATTTTCAAAATCAATTAGCAATAGAGTACAAACTCCGCCAAGACATTCTTCATTCTCAGTACATGATACTTGAGCAGATACAAAAGACAACAATAAAAGTACTAATATAATTAACAAAAGATAAATTAAATTCCTCTTTTTCATACTGAACATAACTAAAAACTAGAGTTATTTAAACTTAACTATCAATTTAGGGCAACGACACTATACGTACGGGAGTTTTCAAACTTGTCGCATATGCTCGGCTGGGAAGATAAACCCACTGGAATATAATATTATCATCCAAAACTCCAAGAATAAATAAAAAGGTGGCCCCGCCGGGACTTTCAATTTCTCTCTCGCGAAAGAACTCTTTGAACCCGGGACCACTGCTTGTCCTTAAGTACTTTGTCTGAAATGTACCCATATAAGAGCAGCACTCCACCAGACTAAGCTACGGGGCCACGTTCTTAAGAATCATAAAAAAGCATGAAAAGCTTTTTTAGGATCCCAATAAAGCGTTTATCTTTGGTCTTAAGACCAAAGTATTACGCCTTTATTTAGGATATCTTACTTTATTTAAAAGGTTTTCTTATCCTAATAACCACAAATATCTTTTACCACCATAATAAATATAAACAACCCCAACACTAATTATCTCATGAAATATGCCCATCTTGCAGATTTACATCTCGGTTCCTGGCGAGATGATAAAATGCGTCATCTATCAACAAAAGCATTCCTCACTGCAATGGACAATTGTATCAAGAAAGAAGTTGATTTCATTTTATTCGCTGGAGACCTATTCAATACTTCCCTTCCCAATCTCGATACTCTAAAAATAGTAACCAAGAAACTTAAAGAAATAAAGGATAATAACATTCCGATTTATGCTATTGCTGGCTCACACGATTATTCACCAACCGGAAAAACAATGATTGACGTTTTAGAAAATGCCGGCCTTCTTATCAACGTTTGTAAAGGAGAAGTAATAGATAGTAAACTCCATTTAAAATTTACAGAAGACAAAAAAACAGGTGCAAAAATTACCGGAATTTTGGGCAAGAAAGGCCTCCTGGATAAAATCTATTACCAAAATCTAGACTTAGAAAATTTAGAACAAGAACCTGGCTATAAAATTTTCATGTTTCATACCACCATCTCAGAATTAAAACCTAAACATTTAGAAAAATTAGATTCTCAACCACTTTCATTCTTACCAAAGAATTTCAATTATTATGCAGGGGGACATATCCATCATCCTACGAGGTTAGAAGAAAAAAATTACGGCACATTCATTTATCCTGGAGCATTATTTCCAAATAACTTTCAAGAGTTAGAAAAGTACAGTAAAGGCAGTTACTCTTTAATCACAATTGAAAACGAACAACAAGTAGTTGAACTAATTCCTTTAGAAATAATCAAACACCAATCTTTAATTTTTAATTGTGTCCATAAAACTCCCGAAGTTGTTTCTTTCGAAATAATTAATCATTTCAATAGTATCGATTTAACCGACTCTTTAATCACCATCAGATTGAAAGGAACTTTGGATAACGGTAAAGTTTCAGATATAAATTTTAAAGAAATCTTTAAACAACTATACAGCCAGGGTGCTTATTTTGTAATGAAAAACACTTCCCAATTATCTTCTGAAGAATTTGAAGAAATTAAAATTTCAAATTCTAATCCCGAAAATGTTGAAGAAGAAATTATTAAAGAACATTTGCAACAAATTAAACTGTTCAATAAAGAAACTGAACTGCATCTCACAAAATCATTATTAAATTCTTTAAACACGATCAAACAGGAAGGAGAAACTATAACTGACTTTCAAAATAGAATTCAAGAAGAAATCAATAAATTGTTAAATATGTGAATTAATTAAAGGATCTAATTTTATAACATCAGCCGTTTAATTTTCTCTACTTTCTATGATTTTACTATCGAAGTGTGCATTATTTCGATTACAAAATTAACAAATAAATCTGGAAAATCAAACCATAACTCTTTGTCAGACCAACCACCCTGCCTAAATTTTATATTTTTATCTTCAGACCATTGTTTAATTTTTTCAATATCTTCTTGAGGATTTTTTGATAAAAAAGCAAGGTGAGTATTAATTTTTTTTTTGATTGGAATTGATTGATCTTGAGTTTCAATTATTTGAATACTAATCTGGACTTGTTTTTGTTTTATCATGCACCACCGTGCATTTTCTTTTCTATAAAAAAGTGTACATCCTAACTGCTCAAAGAGTTCTAAAACCAACTCTAAACTATTAGGTTTGATATTATATGCAAAATGATGTAATTTAACTTTCATCTTTTTGTAATTAATTGTAGATTATATAAATTTATAGTTCACATTTAATGGCAAATAACAATTTATAAACATTTATAAAACCAAAACCCTTCCTGATAAAAAAAGAGGCAAAAGATGAAACGATTTATCCTGGCAACATTTCCAATAAGATCCAAAACAGTATTTTTAAGAGTAGATTATAATGTGCCTATAAAAGACGGAATAGTTCTCGATAACCATAAAATCATTGCTTCTTTACCAACCATAAATTTTCTTCTGGGAAACAACTGTAAAATAATTTTAGCAACACATCTTGGAAAACCCGCAGGAAATGTCGTTCCCGAATTAAGGGTTGATCCAATTGCTAAAGAATTAAGTTTATTATTAAAAAGAAAAGTAATCAAACTGAACGATTGTATTGGTGCAGAAATAAAAGAAAGAATTGATAATAGTAAAGCAAAAATATTAATGTTAGAAAATTTACGATTCTATAAAGATGAAGAACAAAATAGTCCCGCCTTTGCCCATTCATTAGCAGACTTAGCTAATGTTTATGTTAATGATGCTTTTGCTGTTTGTCATCGTAAACATGCTTCTGTAGAAGCAATCACTCATTTTCTTCCCAGCCTTCCTGGATTACTAATTGAAAAAGAGATCTTCTTTCTTAATAAAGCATTAAAACCAAAAAAACCCGCAGTTTGGATTATGGGTGGTGCAAAATTAAACAAAGTAGATTTAATTAAACAAGCATTAAAAAAAGCTGATAATATCTTAATTGGAGGAGCATTATGTTTTGCATTCATGAAAGCTAAAGGGATTAAAGTAGGAATGTCTAAAGTAGATTCTAATTCTGTAAAAATTGCTCAAAAAGTTCTCCGAAAATGGTCTGCAGACAAAATCATTCTGCCAATAGATTTTATGATCGCAGAAAAGTTATCTCCTTCCGCAGAATCAAAAATTGTCCGGTATAACAAAATAGGCCCTCAACAAATTGCTTTAGATATCGGACCACAAACCATTGCTTTATTCAAGAAAAAATTAACTAATTCAAAAACTATTATTTGGAACGGACCTTTAGGATATTTTGAATGGGCAAAATTTGCACAAGGAACTAAAGAGATAGGAAGACATTTGGGAAAAATAAAAGCAATCAAGATTGCCGGTGGAGGAGAAACCGCTGAAGCGATTCACAAATTTCATTTAGCTCATAATCTCACTCATCTTTCTACTGGTGGTGGAGCAACTTTAACTTATTTAGCTAAACAAGAAATGCCTGGAATTGATGCTTTAGAAAACAACTATAAAAAATATAAAAACTAATAAGAAATAATTAAAGTTCAAAGTTTAATTTCAATCTCTTTATCTAAAGCAATTTTAACTAAACTTTGGAAAAGATCAATCTCTCTTTGCAATAAAGCCTGTGAATCTTTAACTTCCTCTTCCATTTCAAGTATTTCAGATTTAAGTTTTTCTTCTTGTTTGGAAAAATGTTCTAAACGATACTTGGCTTCGTCCATTTTTAAAGAAATATCTTTGGTGATAATCGGAGCAAGATGTAAACTCTTAATTTCTTCAGTAATTTTTTTATATTTTAATTGTAATGCTTGTAACTGTTCTTTTTCTCCAATTAAAGAAACAATATCTTCTTTTTGTTGTAATAATAAATTAATTTTCCCCTCTTCAATTGCCTGTTTAATATTTCTTAGTAAACTCAAAATAACTAATCCTTCATCTTCATAGAAAGTCACCGTAGAACTGTTTAAATAATCTTTAATCATTTTATTGCCAGGATTAAGTTCTGCAAATTGTCTTAAAGCCGGTTTAATCTTTGTAAAAAATAGAAATATTAAATCATCAAGTTCTTCAATTTTCTTTTGTAAAATCTTTTTCCTTTCTTCAGTTTTAATAATCTTAGAAAACTGAGGATCTTTATTCAACGATAATAGTTCTTCTTCTTTATCTTCTTTAGTTTCTTCAATAGTTTTCAAACGACTATTCTTATTATTCATCTCTTCTTGTAATCCCTGTAATTTTTCTTTCGTTTCTTCTATCACTAAAGATTTTCTTTGCAAATTTTCCATCTTAGTATAACCACTTCTCAGAACTTTCTTCTCAAATTCTTCTTTTAGATTAATCAAACTTAACAATTCTTTAAGTAAAGGATTAATCGCAAGCCCTTTCTCTTCTTTTGATAGAATAAATGAATAATTGTAAGAAAATGAACTTTTTTCAATAGCTTTTTGTAATTCTTCTAAATGTCCTTCAAATTCTGAATTTTGTTCAAAAATATGGTTGACGGTTAACTTATCCGGAAACGATATTAATTCTAAGAATTTTCTTGTACTTCGAAAGATAGTAGAAATGTTTTCAGTTTTATAACTTAATCCTAAATTAGAAATCTTTTTTTCCCATTCATCAATCTTAACTTCTAAAACCCAGCGTTTATCTTTCAATCCATTAACATAATTGGTTAAAGTTTCGTTAATCTTATGTTCATAAACAATTTCTTCAGTTCTAATCCTGACCCAATCCTGTAAATCGTTAATATGAAGCTTAACCATTTCTGGATTATCTTCTACTTCATCAGTAAAAATATTCTTAAAAAAATCGGCTAGCCACCCCATAAATGATTTATGAAGAATATCTATATATAAGAATTTCTATAGTAGGAAATAAGTGTTTTGGTGTTATGCACAGAAATGGTCAAATCTCACTTACAATAATCAACCCTACTTCCCAGCCACAATCTCAACAATATCCAGATGTTTCAACAGATGTTCTTTACCAACAGTCATTTTAGTACGCACATCTTTGGCACAAATAAACTTCTTTCCAAAATCTGTATGCAATTTGTAAGCGAAATCTAAAGCTGTAGTTTTTGGAGGCATTAAAAAACAATCTGGTAAACATCTTCCTTCAGAATCTTCCAATTTCGATACTCCGCCAGGGAAAATAGCAATATACTCAAGTAATTCAAAAACAGCTTTGTCTAAAGTCTGTTGTACACCCGTAGTTCCAAACTTTTCAAGAATATTCTCTCTGATAAAATTCAAAGCAGCTTTTTGTTTCTCGTTCATCTTTTCTTCATTTAGATTTAAGAAAGTTTCTTCTCCCGGAACGTATTCAATCAGTTCTGCTTTTGCTGCTTCCCTTAACGCTAACTCAGATTCTGCTGAACAAGCAATAAATGTATGATCAGTAAATTCTAACTTTAATTTTTCATAATTATCTTTCGCTCCAGGAACATCAATTTTATTACAAGCAATAATCATTGGTTTAGTTTTTTTACGTAAAATAGTAGCAATTCTTTTCAAATCATCTTCTTCCCAAGCACTAGGTTTATCTTTGTCTAACCCTAATTCTTTAATAGCATCACCAACCATATCTTCAGTAACTTTTAATCCTGATAATTGTTTACCTAAAGCTAGATGAATTTCTCTCTTTTCCTGCATTACTGTCCGAGCAAACTTTTCCCAACCTTTCTTTAAAATCCCTAGATACCACATGTCTAACTCAACTTCTAAAAACTTTACATCATTAGCAGGATCGTACTCGCCAGGATTAATTGATTCACCTTTCTCGTTAGTTGTTCCTGCTACATCAATAACATGAATAAGAACGTCTGCTTGTCTT
>JABHRR010000056.1 GCA_018670095.1 Candidatus Woesearchaeota archaeon | reverse complement strand
TCGCTCTTAATTGCGGGTCTCTAATCATTGCACATCTTACGTTAAGTTTTTCTTTTATGTCTATTAAATGTTCTTCTTTTTTTATTGTGTGGGAATAAACCCATAACATATCCATAAAAAAACTGAGGGTTTTAGCTTTTAATTCTGTTGGTTCTTCTTCATGCCATTCTTTAAATTGGTCATATTCAAATATTAAATCGTTAGGGTTGTGGTAAAGGTTTTTAATCCCACCACCAATATATTCAGTTATTTCTCCTTTAATGAGGGCGATATTTTCAACAATTTCTCTTTCTTTAAGCCTTTGAGAACAAATATCTCCTAGTCCAAAAGCCATTGCTACATAAACATCATCAAATTTGCTTGAGGGATATTCTTTTGACTCTGAGATGTAATGGTCTAACATCATCTCTTGTGCACTTTTAAGCGGATAACTTGTTTTTTGTCTTTTAATAATTGCTTGATAATCTGGATTATTCTCTGTTAAACAATCTTCAGCAACCAGTTCATATGTTCTTTCCACATTTTTATAAGTAATTTGAACGTTTCTTTTAGCTTCTTGAATCATTGAATCTAATTCTCTTGTTTCTTCAGGTTTCAATGGGATTGTGTTATCTACTATTAATTGTAACTTCATCTCATTAGTTGTTAGGGTTGGCTTTTTAAATACTAGTGAAGTGAAGCCATTATGGTCTGTTTGTATTCTGTAAATTATATTCTGTAAGAAAATTGTGTTTACTACTTTCCATAAAAGTTAGAGTCATTCAAAACAAAAATATTTATAAAATCCAAAGATTTGTTAAATCAATCTAAAAAATGAAATCACACCACAAAATAATCATTGTATTTGTTTTAATATTGTTGATTGTTGTTGGTTGTTCTAAAAGGAGTGGGGTTATAATAGGGGTAGAAAATAATTGTGAGAATTTGGATGGTTATGAACGGGATTTTTGTTTATGGAATTTTGCTAAGACAAGTGCAGATGAAACTATTTGTGGAAAAATAGATTATGATGAATCTAAAAATCAATGTCTGATTGAAGTCGCTAAAGTAAAACAAGATAAAGCAGTATGTGATCAGATTAGTGAGGGGTATAATAAAAATCAATGTCTTAAAGGAGTTGCTGTCGTTAAACAAGACATAACTATTTGTAATGAAATAACTGCTGAATCTACTTTGGAATTGTTTGGAAATACAAAAGACAAATGCTTTAGAGAAGTTGCTTTAGCAAACGGGGACAAAAGTCTTTGTCAACAAGTAGAAAATACAGATATAAAGAATTGGTGTTTGGCTTCTTTTGAAAAAACAAAAGAATCATGTCAAATAATTCAAGATGCCACCAATAAATTTGATTGTTTGATTGGAGTTGCAGAAGAAACACAAGATGTATCAATTTGTGATGGTCTTGTTAGTTTAGGAAAGAAAGATAAGTGTTTTCAAAAAGTAGCCTTTGTAATGAAAGATAAAATTATTTGTGATAAGATTTTAGATGTATATACAAAAGATTCATGTACTTTTGATATTGATTATGGATAAAGTAATTTAATATTTGTTAAATCAATTAATCTCTATGTAAGTAAACAGTCATTTTAAACAAACCTTTTTAAACAGAGAAATATTCTAAACCACCATGAAAGAAATCTGGCAAGTTACACAAGAAACAAAGACTTTACCGAAACTAAATAATCCTCTTTTAATCGAAGGATTACCTGGGATTGGTAATGTTGGTAAGATTGCTACTGATTTCTTGGTAGAAGAATTTAAAGCTAAAAAATTATATTCATTTTTTTCATACAAATTTCCTCATTCAGTTTTTGTTAATGAAGATAATTTGGTAGAAATGCCAAAAGTAGAAATTTATTATAAAAAATTTAATGGAAACAAAAGAGACTTACTTTTACTTGTTGGCGATATTCAACCGATTGATGAAGAAAGTTGTTACACTTTTTGTGATGAAATATTAAAAATTGCTAAACATTATAAATGTTCAGAAGTAATTACTACTGGCGGAATTGGTTTACAAGAAATGCCAGAAAAACCTAAAGTTTATTGCACTTCAAATGATAAAGATTTATTCAAAGAATACATTAAAAAAGGAATGCTTGTCGAGAAAAATATTTTTGGAGTTGTTGGTCCTATCGTCGGTGTTTCCGGAGTTTTATTGGGATTAGGGAAAAAAAGAAACGTTAAAGGCGTTGCTCTTTTAGCAGAAACTTTTGGTCATCCTATGTATCTAGGAATTAAAGGCGCAAAAGAAATTCTAAAAGTTATTGAAAAGAAATTCAAGTTTGGCATTGATATTAAAAAGATGAGTAAAGAAATTACTGAAGTTGAAAAAGAGTTATTGAAAAAAACTAAAGAATGGATGTCTGAAATTAAATCTTCTCAAGCTGGAGCAGAAGGAAAGAAGAAAGAAGTCAGCTATATCGGGTAGAATTTTTCTGTTAAATGCAATTTTTTGTTGATTATTTTCTAATTGATCACTTTTTTTTCTATCATCTCACATCATTTTATCTGTTTTATCCCCTATTTTTAACCCTCCTCCTTTCAAAAGCTTTATAAATAAATATATTATACTTAAAAGTATTAAATGAATAACAAAAAGAGGGATAGATTAGACGTAATTAGGGCTAGTTCTAAATTTAATTCTAAAAAAGGGCAAATAACTGTTTTTATTATCTTGGGAATCTTAATGCTTTTAGCTTTAACTTTGGTTATTGTTCTTAAAACTGATGTGGTCTCATTTAAATCCGAAGAGGTTATTCTTACAGAAAAAGGTAAAGTTGAAAATTTCATTACTACTTGTATGGATAAGATTGGCGATGAGGCTTTATTTGCAATTGGTGTACAGGGCGGTTATATTGACGTTCCGCAAGATTTAACCACTGCCGATTTAAGTTTAAGAGTTTCTCCTATGAATGTAATCCCTTATTGGGCTTACGGTGCTAATACTAACATCCCTTCATTATTACAAATTAAAGATCGAATTGACGAATATATGGAAGAAAACTTGCGTGATTGTTTATTTGACATGGAAGCTTTTCAAGAAACTTATGATTTAATTGAAAAGAGTGACATTACTTCTGATACACAAATTGTTGATAAACAAGTTATCTTTAAAGTACATTGGGACGTTGAAATAAATAATAAAGCTGGTGAAGTAGTTTCTGAAGTTATTAATCATCAAGTAGAATCTCCTGTTAAATTAAAACGTCTTCGAGATTTGGCAGAGAAAATAGTATTTAGCGAATTAGATTCATTAAAACTAGAAGATATTGCTCAAGACTTAATCGCTTTAGAACACCCAGATGTTCCTGTTGCCGGATTTGAAATGAGTTGTAATAAAAAAACTTGGAACACTAAAAAAGTCGAGGAAACTTTAATGGATTTGTTACGAGTAAATATTAAACAACTTAAAATTAAAGGGACAGACGTTATTGATTTTCCTGACGCTTATTATCCTGAATTTAAAGATGGTTTAACTTATTACGAAAACCATTATCAATGGGATTTAGGGGCAGATTATAAAGCACCTGATACTAGTGTCGTGTTTAATTTTGATTCTACTTACCCTCGTATTTTTGCGGTAACACCAGTATCAGGATCAAAAATGAAAAGTTCTCAATTGGGTACAGGTAATGCTTTATCTTTAGTTTGTATTCAAACTTGGAAATTCACTTATGATTTAATTTTCCCTGTTGTTGTTAGTGTTAGAGATGAAACTACTGGTTATGATTTTAATATTGCTCTTACTGTTCATCTATTACAAAATAACCCTAATCGGGGAGAAAAAACAATTCGGCCTTCTTACATTGTTCCTTCCGATACTAGTGATGAGTATTGTAAAGATAGAATTATCCCCATGACTGTTAAAACTTATGAGTTAGTTGAGAATGGTAAAGGGGTAAGTTATCGAGAAGATTTAGGCGATGTTGGCTTATCATTTACTTGTTTACGATACACTTGTGAATTAGAAAATACTGAATATGATTTTAATAATCTTGGTTTTGCTGGTATTAGTACAAATTTCCCTTATTGTGTTGGTGGAATTTTAAGAGGAGAGAAAGAAAATTATAAAGAAAACTTTGTGCGGGTTGTTACTGCAAACAATAAAGAAGTTGAACTTGATTTGGTACCTTTAATTCCTATCCCTAAAAATAAAATCAAAATTATAAAACATCAATTCCTCTCTAAAGACTTTCCTTTAGGGGCTGGAGAAGAATTATCACCTGACGAAGTTGCCATTGTCAAACTTAAATTTACTGGAACTAATAATACTCAAAATGAATTAACTCACGAAATTAATTTTATTGAATCAAAAGAAATTGATCAAAAAATTGTTGATAAAGATATGATTGAATTATTAGCTTTTGCTGATTTTGATTATCATGTTGAAATCAACTTACTTAATGAAGATAACTTTTTAGGCGGATATATTGGTAGTTGGACCGCCCCTTGGGTGGCTTTAGAAAATACTGATGAAATAATTTTTCACGTTTTAGCTAAAGATAAACCCAGTGATGATGAAACTATTGATTTATTATTTAACTTGGAAGAATTAAGTAAAGTTGTTCCTCCTCCTGAAATTAAAACTAAACAAGATTAAAATTAAATAAAAAATGGTAAATAACAAAACAAACCGGACGAATAAGTTTTTTGTAGCCCTTGTTATCATTCTATTTGTTAACTTACCTTTAATCAGTGCTTTAGAAATATCTAACGTTCAAACTGATGATGTTACTGATCGTTCTGCTGAAGTTACTTGGGATACTGATGAACCTGCAGACAGTTTTGTTATTTATGGTGAAGATAAAGAGAATCTACAAAAGAATGGTAATGCTAAAGAAGTTACGGATCATCAATTCTTGTTAGGAAATCTTCAACCTGGAAAAAAACATTATTATAAAGTTGAAAGTGGCGATGTAGTTGATGATAATTCCGGAAATTTTTATTCATTTGAAACTTTACCTCCGGACGTAACTCCACCTGAATTGGTTGTTGAAATTCCAGAATTGGTTGCGGGAACAAAATTTGAATTATCTGGTTGGACTGAACCTGGCGCAGAAGTTAAGTTATATGTTGATGGTGCTTTATCTGCAACCTCTATCGCTTTGAAAGAAGAAGATTTGGGAAAATCTTTTGGCATTGCTGCTGAAGAGGAAGTTGTTGAAGACGCAGTTGAACCTGAAACTTCAGCAACTGAAGAAGCAATAGAAACTGAAGAATCTGTTGAAGCACCTGTTGAAGAAGCCGCAATTGAACCTGCATCTGAAGAATCTGTTGAAGAAGCTGCAGTAGAGCCTGAAACTGACGAAGCGATTGTTGGTCAAGCTTTTGGTTTTGGTGAAAACGTTCCAGAAGGAAAGTTTGTCTTCTCTAATGTTATTATTGGTAAAGATAAAAAAACTAGTATTAAAATAGAGGCTTTTGATATTGCTGGAAATAAAGCTGAATCTTCTGGTCAAGTTTTCTCAGATTCCAGTAAACCAAAATTAACTTTCACAGCTCTTCCTGAAATTGCAGTAGATAATTCTTTTAAATTAGAAGCTACCATCTCTGAAGAATCTACTTATGAAATTTTTGTTAATAATAATTCTGTTGCTAAAGGCGATGGTTTAAAGATTGAAGAAACCATTTCTTTTGAAGAGGGAGATAATATTTTAAGAATTGTTGTTAAAGATGCTGCTGGTTGGGAAACTGTTAAAGAACATACTGTTTATTCTGACACTCAAGCACCACAAGTAAGTTTTGAAATTGAAAAAGGTAACGAATATTATCAAGGGAAAATGCTTACTCCCGGTGGTGGTTATAAAAATAAAGCTCAATCGAGTATCCACGGAGAGACTGAACCGGGTGCAACTGTTTATCTTTATGTTTATCGTCCTCTTGGTAATGAGTATAAACCCGATTTTAAGAAAGCTTATGCAAAAGTTACTGCTGGTAAAAACGGCACTTTTACATTTAAAGATGTTGATTTTGAAAGTGAATCTCATTCTTTAGAAGATTTAGCTCCAAAACAAGTTCCTGCTGAATTGTTAGATTATACTCTGTCAGGACTTGAAAAAGCTGCTGATCAAGAACGGATTAGTTATTATGTTTTTGTTGTTGCTGAAGATAAAGTGGGTAGGTCCGGTTCTGCCCAAACTACTGTCTCAATTAATACCTGTTACTCAAATGATTTTGATTTTGACATTCAATCATTAGCTCGATTTCAACGACCTTTACGTTTGAATCCTACTTTGCTTGATAGCGGTCGTGAAGAAGCTACTGCAGTTTTCAATTTGTCTTATCGTGGTACTGGAGTTAAAAAGATTGATTATACTACCGGTGTTGAATTACAGGAAGCTTTTGAAGTCACTTCGGTGAGTTTTGATCGTGCTTGTACTCGAGAGATGATAGAAGATGAAAGTTCAGAATTAGGTTGTGTTATTATGCCTCCAACTATAAAAGGACTTCCTAATGCAGATAAAACTGCGTGGTATACTACTTTTAATTTACATACTGCAGAAAAGTTAAGTGAGACAGAAGGCGATTTCTGGAATGAGTTCAAAAAAAGGCAAGTTGTTTTCCCATTAAAAGTTAGAGTTAGTTATCGTGAACGTGATAGTAATGGTAAATTTGGACAAACTAAAACTCAAACTAGTTGTTTTGATTTAAGTTATTTTATTGATATCCCTGTTGATAGTAAAGACATGCTTCCTGACTGGTTAGCTGATGAAGGCGTAACTGCTATCCGTTCAACCATAGATACTATCGATAAAGTTTTGCCTTACTTACAAGATGCAATTTTAATAGCAGGAGTAAGTTGTATTGGTTCATTTTTGTTAAGAATGATTGTCAGATGGTCAAGATTGTTTGTTTCTAAAACTGAATCTTATGCTGCTACTGTGAAAAAAGTTGCTGATACTGCTACTGGTGATGGTGGCGAAGAACAATGTCCTATCCCTTCAGAACAAAGTAAATTGTTATTGGAAAGTACAATTGATCATTGGGATGAAATCTCTGGAATTCTTAACCCTACAAATAATCGTCTTTCTGTTATAACTGATGGAACTTATGGCCATGAAAGTGCTGCTTGGAATAGTAAAGATTATACTTTAGATAAACTCTGTCCAAAAACTGCTGGTTTATGGAAAGCTGAAGCTGCTCTTGACCAAGCTTATCGTTGGACTTGTGACCGAGTTTTTTGTCGGAAAGTTCCTGCTGGTTGGACTTCAACTAAAACAGAAGCAGAAATTCAAACAGTTATTGTTAAACAAAATCAATGTACTATCTCTGCTCAGGGAATTCCTTTACAAGAAGTTGAAAATTGTCAAGAAGTACTGGAAGCAAATTCAAATCCTACTGATAGTAGTGCCATTTTAAACATTAGAGAAAAAGGAATTACTACCTGTTATCGTTTTAATGAACGTTTGTATATTCTTTCTGGAATCAGTGAAAGAACTTCTGAAGGCGCTGAAATTGTTTATCTTGATTTGATTAAACGCTTTGGACAAAAACTAAATGCAGCAACCATTTATTCTATTCCAGAAAGATTAATGGCTTATCGGCCAAAAGGTTCTGAAAATTTTATTGTTGGTCAGGATAGAACCTGTGAATCTGCTTGCCGAAACGATCGTAGACCTGGTTATAGTTATGCTAAAAGTAGTAGTGTTTCAAATATTGCTAATGAGCAGCAAGGTTCACAACAAAATGGTTGTTATGAAGAAATTCAAACTACGGATGGTATTGCTTTAAGAGGAGAATTAAACGGAAAAAAGAGATTAATGGGTGAGAAACCAAAAGATAGTGGAGAAACAAACGAAGATGGAACTCCTAAAACACAAATTTCTCAATTTTCTGCCGGTTATACTTCTGATTGTTTCATTAATTTAAAACCATCCACTGGGAAACCTGAGGATTTTGTTGGCAATAAAGCACTTGGCGATACTTGTAGTAATACTGCAGAATGTCCTAATGGGGCTCGTTGTATAGGTGGAGAATGTCAATCTGAAACTTCTAATAATCCACTTGTAGCCACAAAAATAGAAGGAGATTCCACTGGGATGTTACAATGTGTTTGTGATTTTGTAGAAGATGGAACACCACGTTTCGGAGCAAGACAAGCTGCTAGAGAAATAAATGATGTTGCTGAAGATTGGATTTATCGTCAAGACGCTTTGTTTAAAGAAAATAATCAGAGAAGAGGAACAGAATATCCTACTTGGCGTTATTATTCTGGTAGAGATTTATCTTCTGCTTTTGGTGCAGATTATTTAATAGATTATTTTAGAGGAGAGGGTAAAGAAGAAGTGGCTACTATTGATCCTCATTCACAATTTGTTGGTAGATATCAAACTCTTTGTTTGTCCGGAATTAGAGCAGACTTAGTAATGTTAAAAAGTATTTTGGAAGGTTTATCTGGTTGTATTGAAGAAGCTAAAGTTACTGGATTAAGAGATGCCGGTGTTTGTAAAACTGTTTTCTCACAACACGTTTGTGGTTTAATGTACAAAGTTCTGGCTTACTTCTTTGAAGATTGCAGTCCTATTAATATGGGTGATCAAACTAAAAGTGAGGGCGGAGTTTTAGATGAAATTGGATTTGGATTTAATGCTGGCTTTGAATCAATTGGTGAATCAATGCAATCTTCCATTAATGATATTAAATCAGATTATGGTAATGCTAAGCTTAACGAATTCTTTGCTACTGGCGTGCAAGGTTTTACGCAATCAATTTGTATGGCTGCCTTTGGTTATGATTGGCCGTTAGGAATGGATTTCATTTTAGATTCAGCTTATGCTTTCCAAACAAAGTCCACTGTTATGGCTTTCCCTCGAGAAAGAGAACTGGCTACATTTAATCCTCAAAAAGGAACAGCAGTGTTCAATTATAATCTGGGAGTATTAGTTTTCCCAGGATGTCAAATTAGAAGCGTAAGAACTTATTTGAAATGTGTTGGTCCTGAAGATAAAGGTCATCCAGGCATTGAGTGTGGTTCGCAAGGTTGTGACTGTTTCCATACTACTGAAGTAGCTTCGGCGATTGAATCTGAAAAAATTAAGTATCTTGACCAAGGCCGAGGTTTAACTAATCTTCGTGCAGGACAGATGATAGATTTAGAAATACCTTCACCACAAAAAGTGGACTCTAACTATCGTTATGATCATGTTGTTGTTGAATTACAATTAGATAACAATGAAAATTCAGAAAATTGTTTTGATGAAGGTTATAAGGATGGTAAATTTTATTTCCCTTTATTAGATATCTCTCCGCCAACAGAATTTGTTTGTCAAGTTCAAATTGCTTCCGGCAGATATTATTGTCCTGAAGTACAACAATTATTTGGTGGTGGGGTAACTGGTTATCTGGAAGAACCTTACTTCACTTGCTATGATGATAAAACACAATCGTGGACTAATTGTAAAACTCCTGGTTTATTTACTAAAGGGGATGAAATTAGGGTTAAGGCTCATTTTAATACTGATGGTGGAAAGTATTGTTTGAAAACTGAAGTTACTGGTATCCCTCAACTTAAACAGGAAAAAACTATTGATTTACCTGTAGCTCTTCCTGGCCCTTCCGCAATTGAAATTTTTAATTTGGGAACGGTTGGAGAAAATTTATTTTCCGGTTCAACTGCAAGTTTTATTTCGGTTACTTCCCAAACTTCTAAAGGTTGTTCTAGCCCCATTATTGCAGGAAAATCAATTCCAAAATCTGCTGAATCGAATATTTATAATTTCAACTATAAACTCAATAAAGGTTTGTATACAGTTACTGTTCCAAAAAATGTTAAAGTTGCTTCACCTTTTATTCTTAATGGCAAAATTCTTAACAAACAATTAGGCCCAGGGAATATCAAAAGCAGTTTTAATGCTAAAGAATTATTAGATGTAGTATTTGAATTTAAAGGTGGATTCCAATATAAAAATTTAATTGGTGCAGCTAGTGGAGCAAAAGGAAAATGTGTTTACCAAGTTTCAAAACCTTTGAACTTTGCAAAAGATGAGCGTGCAATTACAATCACTTCAGAAGTTTTACAACCTAATGCTGGTGGTGGATGTTTAGATGCTTCTGTTCCGGTTAGAGCTCCTGCTTTTGGTAAGCGTAAAGATTCAGTAAATATTGTGTTACAATTACAATCGTCAGCATCTCAAGAAACAAGTAAACTTCATAAATTATTTATGGATGATAAATGTGGCGATGTGTTACAACAGGCTGGTCAGAATTTAGGTGAAAAAAAAGCTGATCTCAATGATGCGACTAACATTTATTATGCTACTGCTTGCCATATATTAGCAGCGGAAGCAGCGGGAGATTGGAGAGAATTGAGTAAAGGTAACGTCTGTAATCTGTTACAATTATTCTTTAATCGTCATTATGTTGGCCAAAATCAATATGGCGTCCCATATCCTCAAACTGTAAAAGATAAAACTGAATTTAAGAAAATTGAACAATATTTAACTGAGATTCAAAAAGAAGTTCAGTGTGAAAGTATTAATATTGCTGGTGCTGAAGCTTCCTCTGAAACTTCAATTGAACAATCTACTCCTTCACCAGCAGCTAAAATTAATACTTGTAGTCATTCTGGGGCTAAATTTACTGCTTCAGGTCAAGCTTCAACTTGGCAACCATCTGGTTGGGATAATTATGTTTGTCGACAAGCAGCAGGGACTCAAAAAGCAAATCCTAAAAGCGGCAAAAATTTAGAAAATTCCTGTTGGGGTAGAAGTGATTATTCCACTGATGCAATTGCAAAATCTTTAGGGGTTGATTGGGGTTGTGGAACGGGATCAGATTTGTGTTGTCCGCCAAAGTAAGTTAATTATGAATTAAAAATGAACAATAAAGGAAAAGTTATTGTGGAACTCTTAGTAATGTTAGTTGTTATAGTTATTACTAGTGCTCTTATTCTTTACTTGGTGCAAAGTGGTACGATTACTGTTAAAGCTGAGAATAATCAAGTTTCTGTCTTGAATACAGAATTTATTCCTATGGGTAGAGGGGGCTTCTTAGCAATTAAAGATTTTAAGTTTTGTAATTTTGTAGAT
>JABHRR010000055.1 GCA_018670095.1 Candidatus Woesearchaeota archaeon | reverse complement strand
TGAAAGTAGAGGCCATAAGGCTCTGTTAAGAACAATTTAATAATTCCGTCTTCTTCTACACCAGCAACTAATAAAGAGACACCAAACGGCCTTAAACCGGCTGACTGGGTACAAATTTGTTTCAAGTCACACATATCTTTAACAATTGATAAAACGTCAATCTTTGAATCGTAAGTTACAGAATGTTGTTGCGCTTTTAATTGCGCTCTGTCAACCAAAACACGAGCATCAGAAATTATTCCAGCAGCAGTAACTGCAATATGGTCATCAATCTTAAACATTTTTTCAATCGCTTCGGCCACTAACAATTTTGAAGTTACTCTCTTATCTGCAACTAAAACAACACCATCTTTACAAGCTAAACCAATTGCGGTTGAACCTTGTTTAACAGTTTTTTTAGCGTATTCTACTTGTAATAATCTTCCGTCAGGAGAAAACATAGTTATGGATCTATCATAACCCATTTTGTCTACCATTTGTTTATTCATTTTAATGCACCTCTATTCATAATTGTAAACTGGCTTTCTTCAATGCTTGAAATGAAAAGTAATATTTCATTTCTAGCCCAAAAAGGCATTAGCCTTTTTTAATGCGCCAGATGTAATTATAGATTTAATAATTACAGGAGTGTTTTTAATACTTTTGCTTAATGTTAAAGCCGCTTTCAATTCATCAACATGTTTATGGTTAATCTTAACCACAAATCTTTGTTTCTCTTGATCAAACCTTTCTTTCAAAAACAAAGGAGAAGCTTTACTCAAACCTAGTTGGCCAAAAAATTCTTTCATCGCCCTTTCTACTTCTTCCTGTACTTCTAAAGGGGAGAACTTTTTGTCTGCAACTATTTCAAAAACAACGTACCTCTTTTTTTGTCTTAAGCTAGGCTTTAATTTCATAATTTTATTCAACTACTTCCTCTTCAACAGTTTCTTCATTGTCAGAATCTTCTGAACCATCAGCACCTGGCACCTGAGGATTTAACATGTTAGGATCGTTAGTTAAAACAGTATTATTTTCCATTGCTTCCACAACGTCAATTTTACCAAACTTTCCAGATGAAATCTGTAATTCGTCCCTAAACTCTGAACACCAACCGTTCTGAATATGAATTTTATCACCGACTTTAACTTTTTCAATATCTTCATTCCATAAAGTCATTTTAACTGCACCTGTAGCATCTTTAACTTTAACATTACAAACACTACCAGATTTACCAAACTTTTCAAAAGTTCGGGCTTCTTCTTTATCAACTACTTCTAAAACTAAATCAACATTTCCTGCATTTGGTTTAAGGTCTTTTATTTCCATTGTTAAACACACTCCGTATATTTATGAGGTATTATGAATTAAAGTGATTTATATAGTTTTCTATTGATTAGAATTCATTTCCCCCTTTCCAGCTGATCTTTAAGATGGACTAAGTGATGATAATACTTCCCTTGTACTTTTTCAGGTAATTGATGATAGTGTTGTTGAAGTTTCAAATATTTCTCTTTCCGCCTTCTCAAATTACCAGAATCGTGATTATCAAGCAATTCTTTAATTTCTTTCTCAGTCTTTAATTGGTTAGCAATCTTTTCTCTTAGACGAACAACTTTAGAATAATAGTTAGGTTTATGTTTTTCAGGAAGTGTTAAGTAATGATGATAAATTTGTAAATAAAAGCTTTTGATTTCTTCTGAACCCTCTTTAAACAATAATTCTGCATGGTCTAACATTTCTTTAAGTTTATTTGTTTTCCCAAAAGAGTGCCAATAAAAATATCCAGCAAAAGATAAAACTGATAAAATTAAGACGATCAAAACAATAAGTTGTAAAAGTTCAGATTCGAAATAAATGAACAAACCAATAGAAACAGCAATAATTATTAACATCAAAATAAAAGTCAAAACAATTGGTTTCTTATTCATTTTACAAGACAACTCTATTTCTTTCCCAGAAATTTGTTAACCATGCCCTCTTGCCAACCTTTACTAACAAGTTTTTCTTTAACTTGGCCCTCACTCAAACCACCTTGTTTTCCACGTTGAAAAATTGAACTAAGTTGACTTTTAACATTTGCATCTAAACCAGGACCGCCTTTCTTTTTAATGACGAAGAAATAAACTAATATCCCACCAACAATTAATAAAAAGACAACAATGCCGATGATATAGAAAATTAAATTAGACTTTTCTTCAACGGGTTGGAATGAAGGTAATTTTGGTGCACTAGGAGGAAGAGGAGCTTCTGGAGTAGTTGTGGTTGAAGAGAGACAAACATCTTTCTCTGAAAGTTTAGGTGTTGTAACAACAGAATCAACTGTGCCGGCAGCAAAGTCTGCATCACAAGTATCGGTTCTCGTACAAACTCTAGATTTCTGATTATTAATACAAGAACCCCAAGTAGTACAATCCCAAAGGTAATAACAAGCGGTAGGGGAAGCAGTTACAATTTCAGTAACGCCTAAAGAACATTTATTGGTTATCGTTTTATTAAGTTCTTTTGGATTACATTTATTATCATCTACACAAAAACGAGTTTTTGTTTTGTTAGTACAATTAGTCCAAGCACCGCAATCCCAATCTGGATCACAGGAAAATGGTACTGAAGCGATATTAATATCGAACTGTTGAGCTTTATTTTCGTAAGTAAAAGATTCAATCAAAGTATCGTCAAGATAAATATCTACTTGATCTTCTGTAAATCCTAGCACACGAATAATTTCAATGTAACCATATTTACTTAAACAAACAACATCGTCACAAGTAGCCCCATCTTCAATTGTTGATTGATAAGAAGTTTCGCCAATTTTAGCGATTACTAAAACAGGAGCAATATCATCTTTATCCCATTGCACTTTACCATAAAATTGATGGTTATCTAATACCGGCGGGTCATCTTCTAATGCTGGTGGTTCATCTTCTGCTGCTAGAGCTAAGAAAGCAAGTGCTACTAAAAACAATAAAGTTAATGTTAACAATTTATTTAGTTTCATTTTTTTATCCTATCTTAATCCAGTATGCTTTACCAGGTTCAAATTCAGTTACCTCTTCAAAAGAGACACCATCATTAGCAATTACGAAGGCAGCAATTATTTCTTTATTTGCAGGAACTACAGGAAGCATTTCTTTTTCGCTTACTACTGTAAATCCACCAATCCCCACCAAATTCCATCCTTCAACAAGCGTAGGTAAAGTTGTAAATGAATCATAATCTTTTGGTGGTAAAGTTCCAGCGTCTAAACTACAATCAATAGTTAACGCTAATGATGTTTCTCCCTCTTTTAAATCTAAGAAGTAACCTTTACCGCTAATTAGTTTATTTATTTCTGAAGGAACATTATCTTTCCATTGTTGAATCGATTGATCATAACTATAGATGGTAGAAATTTGTTCGCTAGTATGAGCATCCAACTCTAGTTCGCCACAAGGAATTGAAAAGGGTAACATTTCATTTCCTGAAAAAGTTAAAGTGGTTTGATATCCAGTTTCCATTTCTTTAACTTTAATTTTTGGATAATTAGTTTCTTCTAAAATGTAAACAATTTTTCCTGCAGATAAAATATAAGTGATAGTAGTAATTTTGTCACCAGTAATTGCTTCAAAAGTTAACAAATAAGCTGTGTCTTCAGTTGATGTCCAAGTGAAATTTAAAGTGACATAAGTATCACCCGAATCAATTTCAACCAATTGTTCCTCACCAAGGTTTGTTCCATCTTCCCAGGAAGCAGTAACTACAGGGGTAACAGTACTAGTAACATTAAAAATTAAGTTTAATGGTTTTTCTTTCACGGCACTAATAATTTTTACATCTTCTAGGTAAGCAATGCCAGTCTTACCATCAATAACAGTGATCTCAGAAGCGTCTGGTTCTGCATAATTGGCGTTAAGTATCTTCAAGTAACCATCAGCGAAACTTAATTGTGTATCTGGAAGTTCATCATCGTCAAGATAAAGATCGCCAGAACTTGGAACTATTTCCCCTAAAAGACCCATGGCCAAAATACTATCTTCTTCTGTCAAAAGATAGTTCAAAACACCTTCCTCATTTATTTCTAATTTTATAACAAATTCTTTATTAACATCACTGGAAGTAGTTTTCATTTTAAAATTTAAAGTTTCAATAGTTTCAACATTAATTTCAATAGCTTCATAAGCAGCCATATTAACATCTTTAATGGTATCTGAAGGAGTATCAACCCTAAAGACAGCTTGACCAATATTAGTAAATTGGAATAATACTCCAACTAAAATAATTATAGCAAGAATTACTACTGAGACAATAATTTTTGGTTTAATGTTATCGTTTTTTGTACTTTTCCGTGGTTTGTTTGATTTCTTCATTTTTTAATTATTATTAAAGGTTCATCGGCATCAACCAATTCAATAGTTAACACATCACCACTGGTTAACAAGACATCTTTCTCTGTTCCAGGAGCGAATAATGAATGGTAAAAAAATTCTGAATCTACACTTAAAGATATTCCTCGTAAAGTTCCATATTGACTTTGCTGTAAAACGTATAATGGTGCTTCAACAGAGTAAGCAAAAGTTGTTTCTAGGTCAGTAATGTTCATTCCTGTACTGCTAAGTAATTTGTAAGGTAAGGGTGTTAAAGCTAAAGCAATGTTATAATCCGAATCCCAGTTTTGTTTTGCGGTTAAAAGGTATTCATTATAAACAAAAGTTCCATTTTGTAAACCTTCATCAGAAGAATCAACGTTTTGAATTGGATACAGATTACCATCAGGAATAGTCTTTAATGAATAACCTTCCAATTTATCTTCACCACTAAATTCAAACAATTGACTCTGCCATTTGTAAACTTTTGCTTGGCCCTCTTTAATATTTTTAGTGAATGCGCCCCAATCAGCAAAAGTTATTCCCACACTTAAATCTTCCAATTGACTGATTTTAATAGTTTTCTCACCATCAACAAATCCCTGATACCAGAATAGTTGACCCGCAACAATTTCTTCATTAGGTTTATTTTTGTGTAACAACTTTTTACCTGGGCATAATAAAACAACTTCTTCATTAGTTTCTGTAGAAGAGGTATCACAGATTTCGTAATCTTTATTACCAATAGTGATTTTATTTTCTGTAGTTAACAAAGTTGAATCAGTAGTGAATTCTTCAGTGATTAAAGAGTCTGCGCCTCTTGAAGAGAATCTGATTTCATTAGTGTCGTCATTAACTTCTACAGAGATTTCTCCTTTCAATACAGGGAAAGTTACACTCTGAGTTGCAAAGTCGGTGGTGCCAGTAAACTCTTCTTCTGTACCATTCAATTGTCTTAATGTTAATTTGTCTAAACTAAAGAAAGTTTTTCCATCTGAAGTTGCCCCTTCGTAACCTAATAAGTAGTAGAAGCCTTCTGAATAAATTGCTAGTTCATTACCAGCAGTAAACGTTTCAATGAAATCATTGTTGAAAGCATGAGCCCCTTCAGATTGGTCTAAATCATATAGTTGATAAATTTTTACAGTTTTAACAAACTGATCTTCTTCAACATTAGCACTGAAGTAATAGAACAAAGAGTTTTCTATTGGTTTAGGTATTTGGTAATTAAGTTTGTAATCACCTTTTGCACTAGTAATTTTAAACGAAGCATCGAAAGCAGTCAAATCATTTTCTTCATCAACTGAGATGATTCCGAAGTTAGGATTTTTTGATATTTGGACAGGAATGTGATTAGACATTGAAGTATATAATTGTTCTTCTAAATCTAAAGGTGTATCAACAATTTGTTGTTTAGTTAAAGCACTAATTTGGAAAGGAGGAGGAGTGTCAGCGAAATTTCTGACTAAGATAACTTTCCCTTCTGGGATTAAGAAATCAACTTTCTTCTCACTACCAGTTGCAGGATAAGTTATAGTTTCTTCAGAATGTTTAATTAGGTTTAATGCTGATAAAGAAAGGAACTGCTGAACAGGATGTCCTAACAGATAAAGTTCATTTTCAAATTCAACTGCTAGTCTTCTACCTTCAACCATATTATTAACATAATCGTTGAAGTCTAATTTTTTAACGCCAGATAATTTTTCTAATTGGAAAACATAACCTTGCTTCTTTTGAGTGCCATCTTCGTTAGTAGAGATTTGATAAAGTAGAGCGACTGGTTGACCATCAATAGTTGCTTTAGTTAAAACGTCTCTTTCTAAAGTTACGAATGCTTTATCGTCTTTACAAACCAATAATGTTAAAGGATCTGCAGGTTCATCAGTTCCACAAACAGTAATTTGTGCATTACCCACACTAGTCAATATAATAGGTTCGGATGTAGAAAAAGGGATTTCATATTTATTTGCAAGATTAAATGGGAGAGGATAAGCAAGCGGTGCTTCTCCAGGCGTGTCAACAGTAATCTTCATTAAACCAGATTGTTGAGTAATTGTAATCGCTTTTTCAGCAAGAACCTTAAATTGATAATGATTAGCAGGAATTAAAGTTGGTTTGAATTGTTTTTTTGTTGGTAGATGAGTGATTGTTAATTTATTGAAATCGAACAACTCTGCTGGTTCATGTGATAATAAATAAAATTCAAAATTGTCTTGGTCTCCTGCTTCCGTAGGAAGTTTTATTCCTAACTTTTGTCCGCTAATAAGATTTTTAATAATATTGCCGGAGGGTAAAGTAAGGGGAGTATCTTTATCAAGATCTTCTAGTAAAATTACGCTTACAGTTTTCTCTTCTCCTGCAGCTGGTTCTTCATAGATAAATAAAAGGCCGTTCTTATCATCATAAGGTTTTTTTGCTCCAGAATTAAGAGTGGTTAAAGAATCTACTTGAAACAAAATACCATTATTAAGACATAAAGTAGCTGCACTTAAAAGTTGATCAGTTTGTTGATCACAAAGGTTGATGTTATTATAAGTGGCGATTGTTTTCTCCCCAGTTCCTTTCACAATTTGAACTTCATAAAAATTGCCTGAGTCCATTTTAAACTCGTTAACCCAGTTTGTCCCATCACAATTATATTTGAAGTTAGGAGTAACAGTTCCAGTATTTTCTTCATCACATTTATTCCATAAAGAATTGAAGCAGGTTGTTTGGTCACCATCTAATAATATTCCTTCTTCTTCTAACTCGGGGGTACAAGTCTGCCAAGTATAATCAAAACAAGCATATTTTTCATCTGTAGAAGTTTTCCCATCATTAATAAGACAATATTCCCATTTTTTGTTTTTACAAATATATTGATCATCATTAATGAGGGTGTTTTCTGCATCTACATCGCAAGTAAACCACGAAGAATCATAACAATAATAAGGAGTTGGTGTCGTACCCAACTTTTTAACTCCAGGAGTAGTAGAACAGACATACCAAAGAGAATTTAGACAGATGTGGTCATCTTTTACTTCTCCATTTTTTTCTGAAGTACATTCTGTATAAGAAAAACCATCACAATAAAATCCTTTTTCAGTTTTACCTTTTTCATCACAAGGGACACTTTCTTCAATTTTCGTCCATTGACCAAAAGCATCGCAGAGATAATCACCTACTTTTGTTCCAACCTCTGTACAAACATTCCATTTAGTTCCATCACAGATAAACTTTGAATTTTGAACTTCAAATAAGTGTTTAGAATTACAATTTAACCAGTCAGTACTACCATCATTTTGATAATCTAAACATAAAGACTTACTTTTTTCAATAACAGAATTCTTAGCATAGCAGTAGGAATCTTTCTCACCAGCAGGAGAATTATGCTCAATACAATAATCTGTTGAAGGACAACAACCTTTGAATTTAAACTCATCACTCTTACGATATTTTGTTGTGATTATATATTCTTCATCATCATTACATTTGCCACCAGTAGCACTATACCCATCAATTGGAGATTGTTCCCAAAAATATCCACTAGTAGCACCGGCATTATACACACCTTTTGTTTCTGTTTGTTTTTTAGCCTTTGGTTTTTTGGGAGTTGATTCTTCTTCAGCTGGAGGTGATTCTTTTTCAACATATGGATCAGACGATACCCAACTATAACCAACCTCAGCTTTACTACAAGTGTAAGTAACAGTACCAAATTTCCGTGTCTTATCTTCAGCATTAGAATTACAGAGAGCCCATCTCTTACTATCAGTACATAAATAATCAAAATTATGATTGGTTGAACCAGGATGATAACAGGTATAATCTTTTCCAGATTTACCAGGTTTCAGATTACCAACACAATAATTTTCTGAAGGACAACAAGCCTCCTCAATGCCGGGGTCACGACCATAGAATTCAATTTGATCATCATCAAACTCATCCCAGGCCCGACTACCACCTTTTTCTTCAATCCACCATATTTGGGTAGTTACAAAAACCGATTCTTTACTATCAATTTTCGGACAAACGTCATTCTTTTTTGATATACCAATATCAGGGCCTTTACCTTCAAGCCAAGCATAATTAGAGGGAGGAGGATCATCCCATGTCCAACTACCCGTTGCCTTACCAACAACTGTGCCTTCATCGCCGATCATTGGATATACGAAAACAATGGCGAGAATTAAGACAACTGCACTTATGGCCATACTAATGTATGCTTTATGATGTTCAGCAAGGGATTTAGATTTATTTTTATTTCTAGCTCTACTGCTAACACTATTCACCCTTTTTTTATGCATACCCCTAGATAATCCTTTTTTATTTATAAAGTTGTTGGTTTGCTTATATTAGATATATCACCCAAAAAGAATATAAAACACACCACAAAACAAAGCTTATGCAAATTAAAGACCTCTCGTTACCAGAATATTTCAAAAACTTCTACAACAAATTTCCAAATTTAACACCAATTCAAGAAAAAGCAATCAACGCAAACCTACTAAAAGAAAAATCACTTTTAATCTGTGCGCCAACAGCTTCTGGAAAAACTTTAGTCGCAACGATGGCGATTACAAATGTTATCAAAGAAGGGAAAGCGATTTATTTAGTTCCCTTGAAAGCGTTAGCTAACGAGAAATATAAAGAATATCAAGAATTGTTCAAAGACACTAATTATAAGGTAGTGATGTCAACTGGTGATATTGATTCTGATTCTTCTTACTTAGCCAATTATGATTTATTAATATTAACAACAGAAAAATTGGATTCTTTATTAAGACACAAAATTTCTTGGATTGGAGAAATAAAAACAGTTGTAATAGATGAAATTCATCTGCTTAACGATCCCAGTAGAGGACCAACGTTAGAGATTATTATTACTCTTCTTAAACAATTGATCAAACCGCAAATTATTGGTCTTAGTGCAACAATAGGTAATCCGAAAGAATTGGCTGATTGGCTAGAAGCAGAATTAGTAGAAGATGATTGGCGACCAGTAGAATTAAAAAAAGGAATTCATTTAGAGAAGAAAACAGAATTTTATTGATTGTTAAGAAATTGTTTCATCTTTTCAACACGAACTTTTAATTCTTCTTTTCGAGGATGGTTAAGTTTAATTGCTTCTTGGTAAGATTTAACAGCTTCATTAATAGCCATCGCTTTTTCATAGACAACACCTAAATTGTTATGAGCACGAGCATTATTGGGTGAGATATTTAGAACATCCACCAGAACTTTTTCTGCTTCCGGTAATTTCTCCTGCCGTTCATAAACAGCACCTAAATTAATGTAAGCGTCTAACAAAAATTTATTATTCTCAATTGCTAAAGAAAAGTTCTTAGCAGAATTTTCCAAATCATTCTTTTTGAAATAACAAAATCCTAATCCAAAATAAGCATCAGCGTTTTCTTTCTTTTGCAAAACTTGATTATAATTCTCAACTGCCAAATCCAATTTATCTTGTTTCTGTTGCACAATAGCCAGGTTCAATAAAGGGATAATTTGTTCCGAATCTAATTCTAAAGATTTAGTAAAAGATTGTTCTGCTAAAGAAAAATCCCTCAATTGTTTTTGTTGCACACCCAATTCAAAATAAGCTTTGGCATTGCCAGGATTAGAAACAATTTTCTTTTTAGAAAGCCGTTGATAAAATAATAATTTTCTTTTTGAATTATCTTCCCCTCTCTTTTCCCCATAATGATGGACAGGAATATTAACCAAAACAATTTCTTTCCCTAACTTTTTAATTGAATTCTCAACTAATTCATGAACCTCCCCATAAAAACGGATTTGAGGATGATTAATAAATAATCTAACTATTCCAGATGGAATCCAGCCCAGATAATTCTCACATTCAGAAACATCTTTTTTATTTAGAACTAATCCCATGCTACTTGAATTATTAGTATAATTTCTTTGAATTAAAGTATATCCTGCAACTAACTGTTCTTCAATAATCTTCTTAATTAATTGATGATCTTTAGGAGAAATAACTTCATCGGCATCCAATACTAAAATCCAATCACTAGTCGCATACTTAAGACTTTCATTTCTTGCTTTAGAAAAATCGTCAACCCAAGTAAAGTCATAAATTTTTTCAGTAAATTTAGCAGCAATTTCTTTAGTTTTATCTGTTGAACCAGTGTCAACAATAATGATTTCATCAACTAAATCTTTAATGGAATTAAGGCATTGTTCTAAAAATGATTCTTCATTTTTAGTGATCATACATAATGATAGGGTTGGCATTTTAAGGTTGATTACAATTATCACACAAAGGATATTTATTTCTGTTATTACTAAGATGAACAGTTCTTAGTTTTTTCATTTTTTCATTATTCCATATATCTAATAAATGATTGTGGGTAATATTACCAAAAATCATTTTACCTTCCATGTCCATACAACATAAAGACACATCACCATTATGCAAGATATTCATCTCTTTTAAAGCACGAGAACAAGGATTGTTCAGGGGATTAGGGTTATACATAGACCCAGAAAAATTTGTATACTTACCAATAAAAGTATTTTTTCCCCAAATTTTCTTAAACTCTTCTATTTCTTCTGGTGAAGTGTTTTGAGCAATCATTGAAAACTTTATGTGGGAAACATTGTTATTCTTAATAAAAGAATTAATGTTGTCTATTGTTGTTTTATAATTTAACTTCATTCTTTGAGAATATTTTTCTTCATCCGCTGCATTTATGGAAAAAGTGACCATATAAATGTTTAAATCAAGTAATTGATCAGAAATCTTAGGAGTCATCAAATTTGCATTTGTAAATAACATCACTTTAGAATCTGGAAGTTTATTATTAATGAATTTAATTCGACTAACAATATCTGGATCTAAGAAGGGTTCTCCATTTAAAATGGGCAAAATATATTTTGGTTGTATCTCAACACAATCTTTGATTATTTTTTCAAATAATTCTTGAGACATAATATCTTTTTTTCTTTTTAATGTTGAATTGGGACAGAAACAACACTTCGCGTTACAAAAGTTAGTTGTTTCAATTGCTACAGAAATTGGTTTTTCAATTAATTCCATTTTTGAGATCATTACAGTTATTTTTATTTTTCCAAAGATATCCATCAACTAACTCAAAGTATTCTCTTAAATCAAATTTGCTAACATGTTGAGGGAAAAAAACATTATATTTAACTTCTTCAGGATTACAGAAAATATAATCTGTGTTCTTACTTAAATCTGAAATCACCTCTTGAGGATTTTCTAAATGTTCTAAAACATCCATCATATTGACAAGATCCCATTGTTGATCTAAAGGATATTTTTCAGCAACTTTAATATCACACTGATGTTTATTAAATCTCCACAGAGCATAATTCTTTATTTCTCCATCTAAATCATAATAAGTGATATCAAAATCTTTTTCTGAACAAAGAACACTAAATTCTCCAATCCCACCACCAAATTCTAAAATCTTTTTTAATTTCAAATTTTCAATTTGATTAATCATTTTATTTACTAATTGATTACTCTCAAGAATTAATTGGTATTTAGTTAAATCAAAGATATAAAGTTCTGCTTCCCGATAAAAGTCTAAAACACTTTTCTTTTTATCCCATAATATAGCTAATTCTGTTACAGCGTAATCGCAACGTCTTAGGGCCAACATTTCATTCAACCCAGTATAATCTAATAAATCTTTAAAAAGTCTGGATTTTTGAGGATCGATTTTAATTTCCATATTATCACTTTTATGATGGGTGCTATTCCCTTTTAATAATTTATGAAGATAAATACTTTATAATTATTTCTAAATTTTTAGGGTTAATATCATCTTTATAAGATTTAGCTTTTTCTCTCAAATCTATTTTATTTAGTTTAATATCTTTGTTTTCTAACTCTTCTCTTATCCGACAGATGAATTCAACGAACTGAGTAACATTCTTAACTTTATCAGAGCGACTGCACCGTTCAAAATCTAAGAGAACAGGATGATTATCTTTGGTTACGATGATATGTTTCAAAGGGTGATGCATCTCTTCTTTATTGACTCCTAATTGATCTAACTCAAAACATTGTTTTAAAACGGCAACTAAAACTTTTTGGATATCTTTCTTATTATTATCTTTAATCCAATCTAAAATGAATTCCCCTTCAACAAATTCATAGACCAAATAATCTTCTCCCGAGAATAATAATCTTGGTCCAATATTTTTTTTGTTTAAAATCTTCAACCAATTAGCTTCATTTCTCATTCTCTCAATAGCAGAGCTTTCTTTACGTTTAACTTTAATCCCAACTTTAACAATTTCCTTTTTCGCAAAATGGGTTTTTACCCTCTTACTTTTATCTGAAATTCCAGTAAAAATGTTTCCTCGCTTACCATGAGTAAGATATTTAAGATTTTCAATATTTTTTCGTTCTAATTCTTTCAAGATTTTACTCTTTTCAATCAAATAAACGTACAACGTTTCAAACATTGGCAGTTTTTGTTTTTCCAATTCTTTAAATTCCAATAAATTATGAGAAATAATTTCTTCAATCTTCTCTTTATTAGTTAAAGAAGAAAAGAGAAATAATATTTTTCCTTTTGCAACAAGAAACTGATTTACTTTATTGAAAAACTTTTCAGAGAGTTCCCAGCCATGTTTACCGCCGTACAAAGCAGAATCTTCAATAATTTCATTTCCGATCTTATCTTGCGGCAGATAAGGAGGATTAAAGATGATTGTATCAAATTTATCTTTAACGTTAGAAAATAAGTCGCTTTTTTTAACTGCTATTTTTCTAATCTTTTTCTTAGAAACTTCTTTTTTTAATTCTTTTATTGCATTTTCATTAATATCAACAGCAATTACTTCCCGCACATCTTTCCTTTCAACAGCAGTTAAAGCTTGTATTCCTGAACCGGTTCCGAGGTCTAACACTCTACCAAAAGCATATTTTCTAACAAACTTCTGTAATAAATAAGAGTCCTCTGCAGGTTGATAAATATCCATAATAAAAACGAAAGATATATTAATAAATAAATGTTACTAAAGTAAATAACTTAATATTCAAAAAAAAACAGGTGATAATAATGGGAATATGGAAAACATTAAGTGGATTTATAACTCCTACTTCTAAAGGGCAAGTTAAAAATAAACAAAGAAGAGTAGGACAATTAGTTAGAAGAGAATTAAGAGTAGAAGAAAGGATTGGAAAATTAAGTGAACAAGCAACAGAAGCAAATCAAAAAGTTTCAGGCGCAAGTTCAAAAATGGAACGCTTAAAAGCAGAAAATGAACTTCAGAAAATTAAAGCAAAACTTGCTGGTGAAGAACATGCTGCAGCAAAATTAAGAATGCAAGAACATGCTCATGCTGTTCAATTAATGAATGGAATGAATTCACAGATAATTACTTTGGGAAAAGCATTAGAAAATTTTGAAACAACAATGTTCCGTCCAAACGATTTTAGTCCATTGATTCAAACTATGGCTCAAATCCATGTTAAAATTAATCCAAAAAAAGCACTTACAGACAGTCAAAGGATTAAAAATTTGTTAGGATTAGCGATTGGGGCAGATAAAAAAACTGCTTTAGAAGAAAGTGGCGTTAAAGTTCAAAGCGTAGCAGCTGCAGAAAAAATAATCCAAGATGATATTCAGAAATTTGTTGATAGTGCCAAAGTTCTAGGCACAGCACAAGTAGAAATGCGTAAATTGAAAGAAAGGATGGAATTTGCGGACAGAAAATATGAACTTGTAAATGGATTGATTAATGAAATTCTTGAAGAGCTGAAAATATTAGGACACGATTTCATTCCGAGATTAGCAGCGGCACAAAAGTTGGGACAAAAAGCATTAGCAAGAGAGCCTAAACACAAGGACAGTATTTATTCTACAAACCTTTAAAGATTTTATTTTATTTTTTTAACTTTTTTTTTGATATTTTTTTAGAATTCTATTTTAAAGCACTATACGCTTCTAATTGGTCTCTAAACAAAGCAAAATCAATTCCACGTTTTGGAATATGGCCTGCTTGTTGTTCGTTAAAATCAAGTTGGGATAGATATCTAAAAGTGGGTTCACTTTCACGCAAATAATCAACCATATCGTGACCTAGAAGAAAATATGCTGCTTTAGGTCGTGGCAAATCAACAATTTCTGCGTGTCTGTCAAATCTATTTTTCGACTCTTCAACACTCCAAAGCCCATAATCTATTTTCCCGTTTTTAAAAAATTCAGCAACAGTATTAAGATAAAATTCGTCTGAACCATTTTTCCCATTTAGTTCAACAGTAAGTAAAATATGCATCAAAGGGTCAACACCAGTTCCTTTCATGTCTAACAAATGATCAATATGGGTGCCATTTGGTTTTAGAATTTCTTTATGTTTAATTTCATAGGGAACTCCTTGCGGAAAGATTAGAAATTTAGCTGCCTCAATTATTTCGCCCATGGTATTTTAGTTGAAAGATTAAATCTTTTATAAATATTTCTACTTTTGAGTAGTACGCAAGATGATAAGAAACATTTTTAAATGAAGAACAACTTAGCAATAAAAGTGGGCCTATGGTCTAGTGGCTATGACAGTGCCCTTACATTCCGTAAGGAGAAGTCAGGCATTAATCCCCGGTTCGAGTCCGGGTGGGCCCATTCATATTCATCTTATTCTTATATTGATTCCCGGACGAGAGAGGGTCACGAGTGAACGAAGTGAACGACTTGATCCGGTTCGAGACTAATTATTTCCAATAAGTCCGGGTGGGCCCATTCATATTCATCTTATTCTTATCAAAACAATAAACCTTATAAAACCATAAAATTTCCTTTGAGATAAGAAATGCAACAAAAGATATATGATTTAATTGTAGATCAAGAAGATATCACTTGGAAATCTATAATCCATGAGTTGGTAAGAACTGAACAAATGGACCCTTGGGATATTGATATTTCTCTTTTAACTAAAAAATATATCAAAGCAGTAAAAGAATTAGCTGATCACGATTTGAAAGTTTCTGGAAGAATTGTTTTAGCAGCAGCAATTTTATTGAAAATTAAATCCAGCCATTTGTTAGAGTATGGAATTACTAATCTGGACAAGTTAATCAACCAAGGGGACGATTTATCTGAGGAAGAATTGCTTGAAGAGTTAGGAGAAGAGATGGCTCGGGAAAGAAGGCAAAGACAACAATTCCAATTAATTCCTAGAAATCCTCAACCAAGAAGCAGAAAGGTTTCTATCCATGATTTAGTTGGCGCTTTACAACGAGCAATGGAAAGTAAGAAAAGAATTCTTGCCAAACAAAGACCGGTAAAATATAATATGCCGCAAAGAAAAGTTGACATTATGGAAGTTATCTATGACATTTATCATAAGATTGTTTATTATACTAACAAAGAGAAAGCAAACAAATTAACTTTTACTAAATTGTTACCTCCAAAACCTAGTAAGCACGATAAGGTTTACACATTTATCCCTTTATTACATTTAGAAAATCAACGTAAAGTGGACACTAAACAAAGTCAACCTTTTGAAGAGATCCATGTGCAGTTGTTGAAAGGGAAGAAACTGAAGTGAAGCTTATTTTACCGCAATTCTTTTAAATAGACATATAAAATGATATAAATAAGAGGTTTAGATGTTCTGTTACCAACTAAAACGATGAAATCAACCAAAATACCAAAAGTATTTTGTAAATTTCATTAAGAAATGAAAAAATGAAATCAACTAAAGACATTAAAGTTCCGGAAAGCATCGTCAACCAGGTTATCGGGCAGGAAGACGCAGTAAGAATTATTAAAAAGGCTGCTTCGCAACGAAGGCACGTTTTACTAATTGGTGAACCAGGAACTGGTAAATCCATGCTGGGATTAGCTTTAGCAGAACTTCTTCCAAAATCAGAATTGAAAGATATCATCTCTTTATACAATCCTAACGATGAAAATAATCCGTTAATCAAAGAGTTACCTGCCGGTACTGGTAGAGAAGAAGTGAAAAAGAATTCTTTAGACGGGAAAAAAATATTGAAAAATAATAATTTTCTTTTATTCATTGTGGCAATCTTTACTTTAGTTGCGCCCTGGTGGGTAAGATATCATTACAAATCAGATTTAATGTTTACGGCGTTCTTTTTAGGAGGAATGTTATTCTTAGCAGCTTTCGCGATCATGATGAGTATGGGGCCAAGAATGTTTAAGACCTCTAATGTGATTCAACCCAAACTAATTGTTGACAATTTCAATAAAAAACAAGCACCGTTCTTTGAAGCTACTGGGGCACATGCCGGAGCATTATTAGGAGATGTACTTCACGATCCATTTCAATCAGGAGGATTAGGTACGCCCGCAAATCAAAGAGTGGTAGCAGGAATGATGCACAAAGCCCATTTGGGAGTTCTATTTATTGACGAAATTGCTACTTTACATCCTAGAACACAACATGAATTATTATCTGCAATTCAAGAGAAGAAATTCCCTATTACCGGTCAATCAGAAAGGTCTGCCGGAGCAATGGTAAGAACAGAACCAGTACCTTGCGACTTTGTTTTAATTGCTGCTGGGAATTTGGAAACTATCAAAGATATGCATCCTGCTTTGAGAAGCAGAATCCGTGGTTATGGTTATGAAATTTATATGAAAGAAACGATGCTTGACACTAAAGAAAACAGAACTAAGATTGCTCGTTTTGTTGCTCAAGAAGTTAAAAAAGAAAATGGAAAAATTCCACACTTCTCTATCAATGCTTTGAAAGAAATTGTAGAAGAAGCAAGAAGAAGAGCTAACAGAAAAGGTCATTTAACTTTACATTTAAGAAGTCTAGGCGGTTTAGTTAGAGCTGCTGGTGATTTAGCTAAAGAAGAAAAAACAGAATTAGTTTCTAAAGAACAAGTTAAGAAAGCAAAAAAATTAGCCAGGCCTTTAGAACAACAAATTGCAGATCGACATATTGAACGTAAAAAAGAATATAACGTTATCGTGACGACAGGAACAAGAGTAGGTAGAGTTAATGGTTTAGCAGTAATCGGTTCTGGTTCAGCTTATTCAGGAATCTTATTACCAATAGAAGCAGAAGTTACTATGGGTGGAAAGAAAGCAGAAATCATTGCTACAGGTAAACTGGGAGAAATTGCTAAAGAAGCAGTTAAGAACGTTTCTGCGATTGTAATGAAATATTTCGGTGAAGACATTAAAGAAACCAGAGATATTTTTGTGCAATTCTTACAAACATATGAAGGAGTAGAAGGCGATTCAGCAAGCATTGCAGTTGCCACATCCATTATTTCCGCGCTTAAAGATATCCCTGTCAAACAAAATGTAGCAATGACTGGTTCATTATCAGTTCGGGGAGAAGTTCTTCCTGTAGGTGGAGTTTCTTCAAAAGTCGAAGCAGCAATTGCTACAGGAATAAAAACTATCATTGTTCCTAAATCAAATTTACAGGATATTGTCATTGATAAAGACGAACTAAAAAAAGTAAAAATCATCCCTGTGACTTCAATTGAAGAGGTATTAGAAGCTGCTTTAGAATGGAACGGGAAGAAAAGGATTAAAGAGATGATTGTTAAGAACGGAAAGAAGAAAAAATAGTAAAAAAAAATTAGTTATTTTAAATATCGCAAACAACCATAAAGTATAAAAAAAGAAAGAATATTCTAATAATTGATGGATAAAAAAGAGATTATAGAACTACAAGAATACCTAGAGCGTGAATTCTATGATATACACAGATTTTTCTTAATGTTAAAAAAAGTGGTTAAAGGTCCAACAATCCACCCTCTTATAATTAGGAAAAAAGCTCGATTAATTTATAACAAAATGCGTGGTGCATTAGGTGTTGAGAGAATATTCTTGGGAGAAACTAAGTGTTTTAAAAGTATAAAAGAAGACTATGGAAAATTAGTTGTTCATTTAAAAAACGTTGAAAACAAGGGGTCTAAAAAATTAGAAGATTTAATACAACAATCCGAAGTTTTTAACAATTTCTTAGTAAAAGCTGTTTCCCGTGGTGGAGAGATACAAGAAAAACTAAAAGCTGTAATTGAAGATCCCACTAATCAAGAAATTATTTCTGCTTTACTAAAACTGTTTGAAACAACACAAAATCAGATTAGTGGATTCGAAGAGGTAGTAAAACAAATTGAAAGAAATGAAAGAGAAAGATTTCTTGCTTTTGATTGGTTAACAGAAAAACCGGTAAAAGTGAAAAAGTATTTTGATTGGTTAAGTGATAGTAAAAAACATCAAGTACTAAAAATATTGCCGAAGCGTAAAGATGTTACTGTGCCAAGATATTTTAAAGGAAAAGTAGTGCGTCTAAGCGATTACCCGTTTTACTTGATGACATCAAAAATGGAATACACTCATATTGCGGGATACCATACTACTTGTGAAGCAATTGCAAAAATAATCTTAAAAGAAGGATTTCGACAACCATATAGCGGGACTATTGACTTCCACCATATAACAACTTTATTTAATCACCATTTTATTACAAGACAAGATTATTATGGATCTAATGCCTGTGCTAAAACAGTAAATGCGGTCGTGATTGAATTGTTTGCTAGCCATGATAGAAATAAAATTGAAAATAGCAAAGCAGCATTAGAAAGAGAGATTAAAGAAATATTAAAGAGAATTAACCCGGGAGACTATAGTGTATATTCTGGGTTAGCGGGTGCTGTCCCAATTGATTTTATTCATCGTCCATTTTTTAGAGCCCAAACAATAGAAGTGATAATACCTCGAAATATGCTTATTAGTGATTTTTCTACAGGTAAAGTTGATTCACACGGGGACACACAAGGATATGAAATTCATGTTATTAGAAAAGTACCAACTAAGTTCATAACTCATTTAGGTAAACCATTTAATGTCTTTGGTTACAACACCATTTTAGTACCACCCACCCAGCAATTATTAAGACATTATCCTGGAAAAACTGAAATTGACATGGATATGCGAATGGAGATTATAGGAATGAAAAAAAATGCAGATCCACAATTAATAAATCTTCTTTCGGGAACTAGAAGAAAAAGAAATGTTAAGTTAACAAAAAGACTTCTAGAAAAAACATTCTCTAAGTAAATTTATACCAAAACCTTTAAAAAGCAACCCAAATATAAGACATAAAGAATGGCAAGATCACAATTAAAATCGAAAAGGAAAACTTCTGGAGGCAGATACAAGTCTGTTCAGTCTAAAAAGAAATCCGAATTAGCAGGTTTTCCTGCAATGACTAAATTAAGTGCAACTCAGAAAGTTAAGTCTGTACGAGTTATTGGTGGAAATAAGAAACTTAAAATCCTTGCTAATAATCAAATCAATGTTACTGATAAAAAAGGTAAAACTTCTAAAACAGAAATGGTTAACGTAACTGAAAATCCTGCCAACCCTAACTTAGTTAGACGTAACATCTTAACTAAAGGCACAGTTGTTGAAACAACATTAGGTAAAGCAAAGATTACTTCTCGGCCTGGTCAGGAAGGAACTGTTAACGGTAAGTTATTGTAAATTTTTATTCTCGATAAGAAAAAACGTCAATACCCATTTTTTTAAGATTCTTAGTTAGATTATGTAAAGGTAAGCCAACAACATTTGAATAACAACCATCTATTTTTGCTACAAAAATTGCTCCTAATCCCTGCATTCCAAAAGCACCGGCTTTATCCAATGGTTCTTCTGTGGCAATATATTTTTTAATTTCTAATGGAGATATTTTTCTTATTTTAACTTTAGAAATTTCATAATCAATGATTTCCTTTTTTGTCTTTGCATCAATGATCGCAATACCAGAATAAACTTTCAAAGTTTTATTAGAAATTTTTTCTAAAGTTTTTTTGGCATTAACTTTGTTATGAGGCTTACCAATAACTGTTTTACCGAAAACAACAAAAGTATCTACCCCAATAACAATCCCTGATTTTTTTCTTTCCGCAACTTCAAAAGCTTTTCCTCTAGCTAAAACCATCGCTAGTTCATGTGGAGGAAGTTTTAAGGTCATATCTTCCTCGTACTTACTAGGAACAATTTCAAACTTCAAACCAATCTGTTGCAGTAAATTATGTCTTCTAGGACTGGTAGATGCCAAGATTATTTTTTTCATCTTAATAATCAAATCATCATCGTTTATAACTTTTGTTGTTTGTTCTTATATTCTGTCATTCTTAAAGTTATTTTTTCACACTATTTTTCAACCTATACATTATTAAACCAAATAGACTTGAAAATGTTTGGTGTGATGTTGAATACATCTCTATGTCCCCAACTCTAAACTTTGAAGAATGGTTTGTAGAGTGGTGAGCTACTTCTACGCTTTTTGATTCTCTTGAATAACCAATACAAATCCCAGACTCGTATTCTTCCCATGCTGGCCTGTCTTCATGTGTGGTGTAAGATGATTGACCTTTGGTTATAACAATTTCTCCAGCTTTGTGACCTAACTTTTGATCAAAGAGCCAGACCTCTGCACGACCAGAGATTATCTGGATTGGACCAGATCTCCAGCTTTCTTCTTTTTTATAAACATCATAACTGTCCAAGATGCCTTCCTCCAGTTTTTCAGTTGGCATTTCAGCTAATGCCCCAGCTAATCCACCGTACAGTGCTGAATATCTTACTAACATATTGTCTAATTTATCCATTTTGTTTTTACCTCCCTCTTGCGAGTATCGTTTTTTTTAGTTCTGTTCTTATTCTGTTTTTGTTATTTGTTCTGTAATTCTGTAGGCCCTGAAATAATTTTCAGAGTCCATCTTCATCACTGTTAAAGTCAGTTTTGGGTCTTGCCTAGCAGCCTTGTACAACATTCGATTGATAGTTCCAGGAAACATCTTATCCAAATCTCTAGTTAAACCACTAAATCGAGGACTATCCTGTTTTATCAATGATTCAATGTTTTCATCAGTTATATCTTTCAGGTGTACTTTGGGGTAAGGCAATATAGGTGATACACTAACAATTCCCGCCATCAAGATTAAACTATACTGATGATTATCTTTGGCAATAGTTGCCATCCGATCATATCTCTCTTCATAGATAAAATCAAAGGTATGATCTTTGTCCGGAATAAAATCTTTTATTCCCCTTCCTGTACTTAAGTCATAAAGAATACTATCAAGTGCCCTGTTTCTACTTAACAAAGTTTGAAATTCCGGATTAGAAACTTCTTTCAAGTTTTCATTAATCCCACTAACAACATAGCTTGATGCGGCAAGGTACTTTTTTATCGCTTCAACTGTTTGTCCACTTTGTTCTAATTCTTTACACTCTTGTTTAACTTCGTTAAAGTATTCACAAAGCATGGTTGCAACTTGCCCCTCTCCAGTCATTCGTACTTGTTTTATTTTATCACTAATTTCCATTTTCTTTTACCTCCCTCTTGCGAGTATTGTTTTGTTTTCTTTCTTAATTTTTTTATTCCAACTTCTCTTCTAATTCACTTATTTGTCTTCTTACCGATAAGTTACTTAGCTCTTTTTTAACCAAATTTACGAATTTTTGGCTTGTTGTATTGTACCTATAACGAGAGTTATAGTCTTGACACTTCTCTGCATGATCACTGCAAGTGAATACTAAATCAGTGTTTGGTTCATATTCAATTCTATCAGGAATTTTACGAACCAGGTATTTAGCAATGGTTCTCAAGCTATGAACTTCGTACTTATCGAGACTAGCCATTAAATCTCCCATTCCACGCATGTCAGATTCGCAAACAGTATTTCTATCACTTGCGACAGATGTTTGATATATTAGACCATCCATCTCGTCTAAAACTTTCAAGTGATAAGATTCACACATAGTGGGCCTATAGCTATCTGGATGTAAAACATTTTTATTCAACACTACAAATTGTTTTTTTCCCATCTTTTTTTTACCTCCCTCTTGCGAGTATTTTTTTTGTTTGATTTTTCTTTACTTGCTCTATAATCTTATTCCGTACAGTCCTAGTCTTGCTCTGACTACTCCTTCGTGCATTAGTTCTGGTATTAGTACCGTGCCTATTCTGTCGTGTACTGCTACTGCATCTTCTAGAGTTTCTATCCTCAGAGTTTCATAGATTTGTATTGCTTCTCTGCCCAGATCTTCAGCTCTTTGGTAGTCTCTTCTTTCTATTGCCATTATTGCTCCAGCATACATTCTTTCAGCATCTTCTCTAATACTTTCTTCCGGCATTGGTTGTGGTTCC
>JABHRR010000008.1 GCA_018670095.1 Candidatus Woesearchaeota archaeon | reverse complement strand
TAATGAAATTAATAGTATGGTTGATAAATTAAAGCATCACTTCCCAAAAGGCAAATTGAAAGCTGTTTCTGAAGAAAAACATCCGGAAGAACCTCTTGATGAAGAACCCACAATGGAAATACCTAAACCTGTTCCTGCCCCTGTTAAAAAAACAGCTAGTGAATTAGACGAATTAGAATCACAACTGAAAGATATTGAAGGACAGCTAAGAACTATGAATTAATTTCTTTTGTTTATTTTATTGCTTGTTTAACTTATGTTGTGTGCAATAATTGTAATTGAAAAGTATTTATTTTTGAGCTGCTTTTAATTCATTCATCTCTTGAGACATTTGTTTTTTCTGTATATCAGTTACTTTTGGTCGAACTGCTTTCATAACACAATACATCAAAAACTGAGATTCATTCTTAAAACCCATTAATTTCATTACTCTTTTATACTTATTATAAGCTCGCTCAGAAACAACCATCTTAATAGTTTTATTTGCCATAAAAAAATAAATACGTCATGATTAATAAACATTTCTTTTCAATTACAATTACTCTGCACATGTCACATCATCATTAAATAGAAATCAATTAATAGCAATAAAAAGAAAAAAGAAAAAAAATTAATTAAAGAAATTCTCTAACCAATGTAAGATTCTGTTTAAGAGATTTTGTTGTTCTTCTAACTTCTTCTCTAAGTCAAGACACTTACCACTCATACAACTGTTACTTCCACATTCGTAATCGTTTTGACAAACTTCTCCAACAGTTAATTGATTATCCATCTCTCCATTCCAATTACAAAACAAAGAATCTCCATTTTCTTTAATCTTTGTTCCTACTGGAAGACATTTACCTTCGTAAGAACAACCACTTGGACATTCAACAAATTGGTATTCTGGAATAATTTTATCAAAGTCAGGTTTACTATTACCAGGAATAACTATTGGTGTAGGAACTTTGACAAATGGAACATGGTCAACGTTTTCTGCATCAACTGAAAAAAGTATTTGTTGACCTTCTCCAGTAATTCCACCACATGCTTTCTGAGCATACTTACACAAAGCTTGAGTTCCAAAACTATTTTTTAAACCATTATTAACTAAAACGTTATGGTAACCAGGATAAGTTTTAATGTTATCAATAGTTTTTAATGGTGTTAATCCTGCCTGAAAAGAAACAAAAGCTACAATTTCATCTTCTTTTACATCAAACTTTGCTTGGTAAAACTTATTACCTTTATAGTCTTCAGTTAACACTGCTGGTTTAACTTCTACTAATTTACTTTTGAAATGGTTGTTTGGATCAACACGATACTTTGCTACACTTGACCTTACAGATTTACCATTATCGTAAGTCCAAATTGAATATTTAACAGTTTCGTCTTTTATATCTTCTTCAACAATTTCAGTGGTATCTTGTATTAATACAGTTACAGTATTACTACAACCTCCAACAATTTCTTTGTTCTTGGTTGGACAAACTTTAAAAGTCCAGTAATCTCCAGCATTTAGGTTCATGAAGTTATAATAACTAAAACTAACAAATGAGTTTCCATGTCCTTCTCCTAAACTTTTACCTTTCTTAAGCTGAATGTTATACTTATCAAAAGTATCACCTAAACCGGAAAGATCATTCCAATCTAACTTAACTTCTTTAACTGTACTTTTAACTTTCAGTTTAATTTTTTCTACTGGTTCTGGAACTACAGGTTCAACAATTTCTTGATCAAGGTCCTTGTAAGGTACACTTAAAGAACTTGAACCAGCGTAATCTTTATCATGCTTTAAAAATTCATCAGTTTCTGTCCAATGAGTTTGATATAAGACGTTATCTCCTTCTGTTCCAAAATTCTTAAAAGGTGGTAATGACCAAAGTAAAGCTTGTTTATTTACTGCACCTTCTTTTGCACCTTCTTTAGTTTTGAAACCTTCGAAGTAAACCATTTCTCCCACTTCAACAGTAAAAATTGCAGCAGCAGCTTTTCCAGTATATTTAGTTTCATAACTAACAACTTTAAAAGCATCTTCTTCTAATTCAACAGTGTACATGTTTACATAAGCAAACTTCAAATTCTTTGACAAATCGTAATCTTGATTATCAGGATAATCATTTACCGCAACACTAAATTTAACTGGTCCTCCAGAAACTTCTACAATAGGAGCTTCTTCAACAACATCAATTAACATGCTATAAATGTTATTTGTTTCATCAACTTCATCAACATGACCATCGCCATCAACTACAAATCTAATTATAGATTGACCATTAACAACATCTGATTCTTTGATGTTAAACTTCTTTAAGAAAGATTTTTCTTCTCCAATAGCTAAACCTTGTACTTCTGCACCTTCTGGAATATGGCAACTAAATCCACCGGGTTTACAAGCTTGAAATTCAATTACAAAGTTTTCATGAATATTTTCAGTACCCATATTTTTTATCGTTAGTGTTACTTCAACAGGTTCGCCAACTACTGCCGGTTTAGGCATCACACTATAAGATAAAACCCCAAGATCTTTTCCCTCAACTTCAGCCATAGCAGATATTGAACTTACGAACAATAACAATACAGCCATTAAAACAATATTTTTCCAATTCATTTTTACGTACCTCCATACGTTTGATAGGTTTTTTGTTTCCATACTTACCCAGAAGTCAAACACTTACTTAAAGATTGGGCGGACAGCACTTAATAAATAACGCCAATAAGTTACCCAAAATGATTGAAAAGAAATAATCTAGCCCCAATGTTCACTCTTTGCCCAAAAAGAACTTAGTTAATTTAACGGAGACCATTTTTCCCTCTTTCTGTATTTCTACTATTTTTTTCCTTTCTAGACTTTGTAATACCCTGGTTAAACTTGTTCTCGGTACTTTAGTATTGTGCCTAATTTTAGCTTGAGAAGCTTTATTTTTATGTTCAAGCAAGAAATCAACCACTTTTTTCTCTTTTTCAGATAATGTTTTCATTAAAGCCAGGGTTTGTTTAGAACGTTTTTCTTCTGAATCTTCATTTTTAACTTCTTTTTTAGATTTTTTAGGTTTTTTCTTTAGAATAAACCAAATAATTAACAAAATAATTGCAATTAAAATTAAAATTGACAAAATCCAACCAACTAAATCACTCTTTTTAACTACAGATTCACCCAAAATGATTTCTACCGAAACAACTTCACCTTTCTCAACTTTAAATTCAGCATTGCCCACCAATTCATTTTTAGAAGCAACTATTAAACAACTACCCACTGGCATATTTTTTACGGTAAAAAAACCAACATGATCT
>JABHRR010000054.1 GCA_018670095.1 Candidatus Woesearchaeota archaeon | reverse complement strand
TTAAAAGAAGTTGGTGAGGAAGGAGTAACTTTACTAATTGTTGAATCTTTATATGCTCACGAACATAGAAAAACACCTTCTGAATCCGTAGCAAAAGAAATGTTAAAAGATGTCATGCTGGGAGTTTATACTGATGGTAAAGGAATGATTGTAACAACATTTTCTTCACATTTAGCCAGATTAAAAAGTATTATTGAATTGGGTAAAAAATTAAATCGAAAAATTGTTTTTCTAGGAAGATCATTATCAAAATATGTTTCTGCTGGTGAAAGAATTAACCTTATTGATTTTCAGAAAGACATTCAATTAGTTAAATATAATGATAAAAGAGAAAAAGTCCTTAATAAAATTATGAAAGAAGGTAAAGAGAAATATCTGATTGTTTGTACTGGCCATCAAGGTGAACCAAAAGCTGTTCTTTCTAGATTAGCAAGAGAAGAATTACCTTTCAAATTTTCTAACGGTGATGTTGTTATTTTTAGTTGTTCAGTAATTCCAGTTGAATTAAATAAAGATAACAGAAATAAATTAGAAAATGCTTTAAAAGCAAAAGGGGCAAGAATCTTTAAAGATATTCATATGTCTGGCCATGCTGCTAGAGAAGATCACCGTGACTTGATTGAATTAGTAAAACCAAAACACATTATTCCTTCTCACGGAAGTAAAGAGAAAGGAAAACATATTGTGGAATTAGCTGAAGAAATGGGTTATTCAAATAAAAATGTCCATCTAATGGAAGATGGAAAAAGAATTATCCTCAAGTAGATTTTGTTTTACAATATTCTCTGAGTTTAGAAATATCACCATATAATTCTATAGCGATACAAAAAAGTTCTCTGTTGATAGTTCCATTAAAATTTGTATTATCTTCGATATACCTTCTTCCTTTTCGAGAAATAGGAATTTCGCTCGCTTCAATTAAATTCATTAAATCTTCAGCATGATAATTAACTAATTTTATATCTCTTTGTTTAGTTTTTACAACTTCAACATGTGATTGATAATTATTTTCTAAATAATCACAAATAAATGCCCTTTTTCCAAAAGAACGATCTAATACTTCTTTTCTTTTTGCGTCTGTTCCCGTTATAATAAATTTTCCGAACCTATCTGCTTCTCCATAACTCATACTTTTATTTGGTTGTGCCATTTAAATTAAAATTTAACAACTCTTTTTAAAGCTTTCCCATACTACCACTCTAACACAACAAATTTTATAAACCAATCAAGCATCGAGATTATGGAGGGTGTAATAAAATGAAATTAGTCTTAGCTGAATCAAAATATTTTAAAGATAGCATTTCAATTATCTCAGAATTAGTCACAGAAGCAAAATTTAATGTTAGTAATAACGGTTTAGAAATGGTGGCCATGGATCCTGCTAACGTAGCAATGGTTATTTTCAAAATGTTAAGCAGTTGCTTCACAAAATACGAAATTAAAGAGGCGGAAGAGATTGCGATCAATCTAAACAATCTAAAACAAATTTTAAGAAGAGCAAAATCTGACGATGTTTTAACTTTAGAAACAACAGAAGATAATAAACTTAAAATTCAAATGAAAAGTAATACCACTCGATCTTTTTCTATTCCTACTTTGGAAATTGAGGATAAAGAACAAAAAGTACCCGAATTAACTTTTCCGATGACAGTAGAAATGGGTTCTGGAATGTTAACAGAAGCAATTGAAGATGTTTCTGTTGTAGCAGAATCAGTTACTTTTCTGGGAGAAAAATCACAATTATCTGTGAAAGCAGAAGGCGATTTAAGTAAAGCTTTCATTGAAATCAAACCTGATGAACAAACAATGATTAGAGCAGATTCTGATGATAAATTTAAAGCCAAATTCTCTTTAGAATATCTGAAGAAAATGATTGCAGGTAGTAAACTAAGCGATAAAGTTTCTGTCCACTTTAATACTGATTACCCAATGAAAGTTGAATATAAAATTGTTGACAGGTTAGCGTTAAGTTTTATTCTTGCTCCTAGAGTGGATAATGATTAGATTTCTTTAATTCATTTTTTCTTATTATTTCTTCACAATACCACAAAATATATAATACAGACATAGTTTTAGCTATTCAATGAGAAATAAACATGTGGGATATTTGGTACTAGGACTAACGTTAATTTTCTTTTTTGTAGTGATGTCTTTCAATTATGCCCTACAAAATATTGTTGCCGTTAGTTGTACACATGGAGAATTGTGTCCAATGCATGCTACTGTGCAAACCCAACAAATTATCAGTTACGGATTAATGGGTTTATTAGTTTTAGTTAGTTTATTCATCATTTTCTTTATGAAAGACGAAACTATTATTCAAGAATCTAAAAAGGAAATCTCTGAAGAAGAAAAACATAAAAAGTTAGAAAACCTTGATGATGAAGAAAGAACATTAATGAACATCATTATTAGAGAAGATGGCTCAGTATTTCAAAGTTCTCTTGTCAATGAAACTAAATTAAGTAAAGTTAAAGTTACTCGAATCTTAGACCGTTTAGAAGGTAAACAATTAATTGAACGAAAAAGACGTGGCATGAGTAATGTGATTATTTTGAAGTGATTCTTAGGAAAATTATTTATTAAACAGGTCTTTCTGAATATATATGGTTCACTTACTAACTAAAGTTGGAGAATATGGGATTATTATTGATAAAGAAAATAAACAATTTTTAATGGTGCAATGGGGAGAATATTATAAACACAAATGGCACTTTCCCGGTGGAAGAATTGATGAGAAAGAAAAAGAGAAAGAAGGTTTAATTAGAGAATTAAAATAAGAAGTTGATGTTGAAGTAAAAAATATTAAACCAGTTTATGCAAAATATATAGGGGATGAATATATGACCACTCCTAAAGATGAACCTCGTTTTGCATTATTTTATCTTTGTGAACTTAAAGAAAATCAAACTATAACTCTCAAAGATAAAGGCTTAATTTCATTTAAATGGTTTAAGAAATCAGATTTAAGTGAAATTGATTTTTGGATGCCTTTCTATAAAGAAATTTTAGAAGAAGTACTACCTTTTTAAAAAATTAAAAAATAAAGTAAAAAAAAGTAAAAAATAAACTAAATCTTATTGATCCAAGATTTTTAAAATCTTATCAAGTTTCTTATTGATTTGTTCAAGGTCTTTAGAGCTATTATTTCTTCCACCTCGAGAATCAGGTCTAGAATCACTCTTAAAACAATCACTGCAATAAACTGGTTTATCAGAAGTTGGTTTAAAAGGAACTTCGCATTTAGCTTTGCATTTGTCGCAAATTACTTCAGTTCTTTCTGATCTGTCACGAGAACTTCTTTCTCTGTCACGAGATCCTCCCTCTCTGCCTCTACTTGGCCGATCTCTGGAAAATCTGTCTGAAGAATCTCTTCTTTTGAAGCTAGAACCTTCTGATCGTGATCTTCCTGATTTTCTGTCCCTGCCCTTTTTAACGGGCCCACGTACGAATTTTTTCATAATTCTCCCAGATTATGTTTAGTTTATAAACTTATTGTATGAAATATAGATTCTAGACAATATATTCAAATAAAGCGAGA
>JABHRR010000053.1 GCA_018670095.1 Candidatus Woesearchaeota archaeon | reverse complement strand
TTGCTGAAACTGGATCTAAGACTAAAGCACAATCATCTGAAACTAGACTTAAAACACCATGGGTGCCGATGAAAGAATCTTGGGTACAATTATAAAGTTCCCAATCGGCCAATTCTGCAAGTGCCATTTTTACAGATAAGGCTTGGCCAATACAATTTATCATTTTATTTCTTCCTAAAGTTGTTAAGGGGATTGGTTCATCTCCAAAGTTTCTCAAGTAATGTTTTTGGCTTCGTTCAAGTAAATATTCATTTCTACCAAAAGAAGAAATGCCATGGACTCCTGCAAAAGGTAAGTTTTTTCTTAACTTTTTAACAAACTTTTTTGCTGAAGATTGCCACTGATTACTTGGTTCTGGAGAAACATTTCTTAAGGTGTCATTCCAAGCAGAATGAATAATCTCTGTTAAGTTATCACTAACCCCATCTATTAATATTTGTTCATCTACAAAACTATAAGTGGGGTCCCATTTTTTACGATAAATCATACCTGAATAATCAACCATAAGAATGCTTCAAGCAGGGAGTTTATAAAGATTATTGATAAAATTGCGATATTTTCCAGAGATAATATTTAACCAAAGAAATGAATTTTATTAGTAAAATATTTTTAAATCAATATACTAATTATTCTTAACGAGAGACTGAACATATGTTCAACCATTGCTCCAAGGATGACATTATCATTCTGTTCTTGGTATAGTCTAAGTTTTTCTTTATTTAATAATTCGTAAATCTCTAGAGAAGAATGGTAATCTTTTTTTAATAAATTTGAGTGTAAGGATTCAAACCAAAAAAATGCTTTTTTAAGATAATTTTTTGTTTTCTTTAAAGGTAGCTTGTTCTTAGTAAGATAAAACAATGAACCCGAAATTTTCTTTAACATTAGAACTAAAATATCATATTCATAAGTTTTCTCCCTACCAAAATTATTTACAAAAATTAACTTCTGACAATAATTACTTTGTTTTAAGATTGAATTTCTAAGTTCTAAGATTTCGGAATCAGTCTCTAGGTTTTTAGAAAAGTTATCTAATAAATAAGAAAACATATATTTAACAGTGATAAACAATTTATTAATGATCTTGTCCAAGTCTTCAGAATTTTCTTTAATTGTATTCTGAACAATTACTTTATGGTCAGTTTGTTCTGTAATAACCATACCAATGAAACTGTCGACAATCTTATTTATTCCCGTAAAAGAAAACTTTTTTTTGTTGGTTATTTCTATCTTATTATAACCTTGCCAATAAAGTAAAGAGATGGCGATTCTTAATGAATCTTCATTTAATTTAGTAGCATCAAGTTTGATTGTTTTTTCTTTGAGTATAGATTCTGGATTAAGAATTAGTTTATTACCATCTTCTTTAATAGAAACTTCATCACCTGGCTTAAGTTTTAATCGATCTACCCATTTCTTTGGAACATAAACGGTTAAACCAGTTCCACCTTGTTTGATAAGTTTTCTATTCATGATTTTTGTTTTAGCTTTAATTTTATTTAAATCTTTTGGTTTTTAATATCTAAGATATGAAAGATAGTGAAAAGATAGTTAAATTAATGGTGTTACTACTAAGGTATAACAATCAAAGGAGGAAATAAAATGAGTTATAAAGAAATTTTAAAACAAATCCCTGAAGATGCAACAGTTGGAATAACTAGAAGAGTTCCTGCATTTGTTTATATGAATCATGTTGTAGAAAAATTAGCAGTTAGAGAATTAGGATACGAGAATGGTGTAATGCCTTACTTTAATTCTGAGGGTAAAAAATTCTTAGAAAATTTAGAATTAAGTACAGTAGTTGAGAAGCTAGAAGAAACTGCAAACATAGAAATTCATCCAAAATATTGGAACTTTAGTGATTCTGAAGCAGCTTACGCTTCAAGAATAGAATCAAAAGCAAGAGCACACGGATTATTAAGAATGTTAGGGGAAAAATAAAAAATGACATTACTAAAAATATTGAAAGTTGAAAATGTAGAAGGAGATTATTCTGCTTTAGAGATGGGTTCTGGTTCAAGTCCGGAAGTTTATGCTTATGGAATTTTCAGTGAAATTGAAAGAGAAAGCGGGCCGGGAACTTTTGCAAGGTTAAGACAAGAATCGCCATTATTTAGTCTACTTAAAGATTTGGGAAGTTACATACAAAGAACCAGTTCCGGTGAAGATATCGTTGCTGTTGTAAACAAGCAAGATAAAGATTATATTTCTGATAAGAAGGTTTGTTTTTTTAACCAAGAACAAACAAAACTATTCTCTACTTACATTGACACACTAACTTGGCCACAGTATGAAATTATGAAAAAGTTTAATGAAAATCTAAAACAAGAATAAAAATGGAAATCAAAATGAATCGAAGAGGATTTTTAGAAAAATTGGGAACTGCGTTTGTTGCTGGAACATTAGCAGTTACTGCCCCTGGATTATTATCTGCGTCAGAAACACCAGACGAAGTATTAGGTGCATTAGAAGATGCTTTAAAAAATGATATGAAAAAAAATGAGAGGGCAAGAGTTTTTTATATTGCTAAGGGGAACCCCACAGCAGAAGGCTACCCTTCTGCTTCAATAATGGTTCGTCATCAAAGTAATACTATTAAAATGTCCGATGATAGTGATTACTTCCAACAAGCTGATGGTGTTCCTGATGTTGTAGAAGTTAATGGAAAAAGGCTTTGTAGTGGTAAGAGTTGTGCTGTTTACAAAGACATGTTTGTAACTTTCAGAGAAAAGCTGATTAATGAACACCTGGAAAATGTTGAAAATATGGTTCAAAAAGGAACTTACATAGTGCCAGCAGATGAAGGGAAAAGTTATTTAACAGATAAAGATGGTTTTATTTCTATATTATCTCCAGATAAAAAGTTTAAGTATAAGTTTATTGATAGTAACGGAAATGGATCTCCCGAAGAAGTTGAGATTAGAGAATACCAAGGGAAAAAACATCGTTTAGTTTTTCACGCAACTAATGATGAGTTTACTGAAAAACATTTTCGTGGTTTGATGCCAAGACTGTACAGTAAGATGGAAAAACATGAAGCTACTAAAAAACCTTCTGTGGATTACAAATCAAAACCAGTTCCTAAGAAAGATAATAGTCTTGACAAAGCCTTGGATAATGCGCTTGAATCTTTGAAGAGGTAAGTTCAAATGTTAGACAAATTGGTTAATAAAGTGGGAATTTATATGGTTCCAGTAATCTTGGTTACGAATATGGGTGGGTGTTCAAGACTAGAAAAGACAATTAGTGATTATTATAATACTTTACTTCCTAGGGAAGAAAATTTAAATGATTCTATTCAAGAAAATAATGAAAGACCTTCTAAATATAAACCATACCAGTATAACCAAAGTAGTGTTAAGCGAATTTTGAGAACGATCGAAGGAATAAATTCGGGGAAGATTAAAGTAAGGAAAACAAAAAAAGGAGATTATTTTTTATCGAGCAAGAATCAATTTAAAATTAATCCTAAAAGTTATCAGAAAGTCTTTAGAGATGCAGATATTAATGGAGATGGAGTGGTTCAATTACACGAAGCAAGAAGACTTTATCATTCTACTATTAAAAAAAACGCCAAAAGAAAAAGATGATCTGATTTTATATCTTTAAACACATAAATGTTTTTAATGAATTTAGTTCTTTAAAGATAATATGATTGAACAAATCTCTAAGGAAATAAAGGAAGTTCTGAATAGCTTTTCTTCTGAAGATAAGATTATCTTTAATGGGAGAACTATTGAATTGAATAATGGTTTTAAGGGTATTAACGATAAAGAAGGGGAGAAAACTGTTGCTTTTGTAGATGGGGGACAGACAGAAGTTATTTCTACTGGAAATTTTTGTTTGAGTTTTATAAGGATATTTGCCCAGGTATTTAAAGGTCAAGAGAAATTAAATTCTTATAAAAAGGAATTCTATTTGTTTACTCGAGCAAAGTGGATTGAAGGAGAATTATTTTATCAGAGTAAAATTTATGGAGATCGGGCAATTGATGAGAAGGATTTGTTAATATCTTCCAATGATATAACAATTAAGAAAGGGGTAGAAAGGGCTTCTGTTTCTAAAGTAGCTAATATAGCTAGAAGATTTGCAGAATTGAGTTTAGGTTCTTCAATAGAGGCAAATTTTATTGTTCTTGATGGAACTTTAGAGAAAAGTTATCGGAATGAAGAAAAATATTTAGGAAAGTTAAGTGCTGGAGTTTGTGCTTTAGCTAAAAGCTGTTCGCTGTTTACGGTTTCTGGGAATAATCCAATGATTTTATTGAATAAACTTTGTCCTCCTGGATGTTGGAGTTATTTTGTTGATAATAAAACTTCTTTTGTTAAATTACACCCATTAGCAAAACATGTATTTAGGTTTGAAGGTAATTTGGAGGTTTTGCCTTATTTAGTGGAGAATAGTAGGGATGCGGTGTTTTTAGGTTATCCATATGGGCTGATGTTAGCAGATAGGTTCGCTAGAGTTAGTAATGCTGAGAAGAGTTCTTTGAAGGCCTCGTTTTTGTTAAGGGCAGAAAATAAAGAAATTGGAAAGTACTTGAGTTCTTCTAATGCCCATGATATCCTAGATAATTTAGGGTAATATTTATAAAAACGATAAATTCTAGAATTTTAAGGATGATTTTGAAAAAGTTAATGGAAAAACATGGAATTCCAGAATATATCAATAGGGAACAATTGATCTTTATGTTTGATTTAATTGATGAAAAAAGAATAGATCCTCAGCATTTGGGTTGTGATATGACTTTAGAAATGGTGGCAGGGGTAACTCCACATACTGCTATCATGACCCACATACAAAGAGATTTTTCAGAACCATCTATTTATTTTTCTGTGTATGTTGATTATATAACTTGTTGCGGTCGTT
>JABHRR010000052.1 GCA_018670095.1 Candidatus Woesearchaeota archaeon | reverse complement strand
ATCATCAGTTTTACCAAGAGGAGTAAATACTTTGACTGGATCAGTTTTAGTTTTTCCAATATCATGAAGAATTGATGCTGTTAAAATAACTACTGTGGAAACTTCTTGTTCAAGTTCTGTTATGATCTCTTTACAAGTTTCGTAAACCCTTAAAGAATAATACGTTTCGTCAAAAGGGCCGTGGTAGAAATGTTCAGTGGATTCAAATAATTCTTTAACAAGATTATAAATTTCTTTATAATTTGGATTTTCATCGATTGTGTTCATGTTATGATGAGAATGATGTTTTTATATAAGTTTTACCCATAATCATTATTTCAAATATGGTTCTGCATCTTTAGGAAATTGGTTATCTAAATAAATTTTATCTTCTGTTTGTAGTTCGAAATCTAAAGCATTAACATTATCCTCAATATTTTTTTCAGATGTTGAAGTGAATGCTACAATCACATTTTCTTGACTGGTAAGCCAATTCAAAATTATTTGACTAGGGGTCTTTTGATATTTCTTAGCTATCTCTTCTAATTTTGGAATTCCTAAACCAGCAATTAATTTTTGTTTTTTAGTTACTTGATCTTTCATCATTATTGGTCGATATGCTGTTAGAAACATTTCGTTTTCTCTACAATATTGAAGAATTTCTGATGTTGGACCCCCTCTATTAGCTTGTCCTCTGGCAAGAACATTATATTCTACTTGGTTTGTAAGTAAAGGATAGGTTGAATGTTTTTGTGCTTCTTTCATTTGTTCAACAGAAAAGTTTGAAACGCCAATATATTTTATTTTGCCCGAATCTATCAATTCACACATTGCTGGCATTGTTTCTGATAAAGGAATTTTGTCGTTTGCCCAATGAACCAGATAAAGATCGAGATAATCAGTTCCTAATCTTTGCAGACTTTTATCAATTGCTTGGTGAATAGAATCACTATCAAGATGATTTCCAGCAACTTTACTGGTGATGAAAAGTGATTTTCTATCAATATCTTTTATTGCTTCTCCAATAATTTCTTCAGATTTTCCCATTCCATAAAGTTCTGCAGTATCAATGTGGGTTATTCCTAATTTTATTGCCTGTTTGATTGAATCAAGACAAGCTTGTCTGTCTTCAGGCGTTTTAGGTCCTTCCATTTCATTCCAAAGACTAGTCCAGGAACCAATACATAAAACAGGTAATTTTACTCCTTGCAATTTTTTGTATTTCATGTTACCTTTCCCTCTAACTGTTTTACAAAACCACATTTGCCGCATTTCATTCTATAAATGTTATCTTCATCAGAATAGCTTGCGCTGATTTCAATTAATTCTGCTTTTCCGTATCCACATCTTGGACAGATGTGATCATGTACTGCTAACGGATTCTCTCCCAAATTTACTTCTAAACGTTTCCCTTCTTCTTTGTTTTTCATAGAAATGTTTTTACTCTCTTGAACTAGTTCTGGTTGCGAATGTCCGTTAGGGCAAGCCATCCATTTACCATAAGGGGTTTTCTTTGGTACAAGTAATGAACCACAGGTTTTACAAAACATGGATGTTTGGATTTGCTTGTTTTATAAAAGTGTTACTATAGAAATTTATATAAACCAGAATACATTACCTATAATTAAAATGGGGTAATAGAAAATTAAAAAACAATTTAAATTTTCTGGCACCTCTCATAAAAAATTCGAGGTGTTTATAATGAGAAAAATATTTTTACTATTAAGTTTGTTGATTGTTAGTTTACTAATTTTTGGTTGTGCTGAAGTTGTTGAAAAAGATATTTATGATACTGATAGTTCTGATGACGGATACGATACTGTAGATTTAGATGACAATTTCTATGCTGAATCCGATGAAAGTAATGTAAAGAATGTTGATGATGCTTCTGAAACAAAAGAATCTGGTGATTGTGAAGCTGGCTGGAAATGTATTAGTAACAACAAAATGGTTTACTTAAACGATGATTGCAGTTTTGGTGAGAAGAAAGATTGTTCAACTATTTGTGAAAATAATACTTGCCGGCCAGCAAAAGTTTGTGATGTGGGATTCACCTGTTATAATGATGATACTGTTGGTTATCAAAAAGAAGATTGTAGTTGGATCAAGAAAAAACTTTGTGAAGCTGGTTGTGTTGATGATGATTGTGTTGAAGTTGATGAAAATGCTACTGTAGAAGATGTTGTAGACCCAATTGTTGAAGATGAGGAAGAAGAATCAACTCCAGTTGTAAATTTTGATCAAATTAACATTGGTGAAGAGATTACTCTTGAAGATATGCCAGTGAGTCTTTACATTATTGAATCAGGTAGAGTTAAGATTACAATTGACGGAAAGAATAGTAATTGGTTAGCGGAAGGTGAATCATTTGCTAGAAATGGTTTAACAATTACTGTTGAAGAGGTTTTGTTTCAAGAGTATGGTATCAAAGCGATTAGTTATAGTGTGGGATAAGGAAAAAGTTATAAAGAAAAAGATATTAGTTAAGTCAGGTTAATTTAATTTAATCAAAAAAACGAGGTTGATATAAAATGAAAAGAAATGTTTTAATTCTATTAAGTGTGCTTGTTATAGCAATGTTTATAGTTGGATGTGGAAGTCCAGAAGAAGATTTAGCAGCAGATGAAGATTTGGCTGAAGAAGATATTGCTTTATTGTCTGAAGGATCTGAAGATGATGGTGGTGCAATGGCCGGTCAGGCAGTAGGTGTACCAACTACAGTAGAAATGGGTAATATTGTTGATGGAAAACTTGAAATTACTATCTCTCCTGGTTCAAAAGGTGTTTATAAAAAAATGTGGTTATATTTTAATAACAAATATACTGCTTATACTGGTCTTTGTACTGGTGGTTCTTATTGTTTTGATCCCCTTGTTATGACTCTTGCTCCTGGAGATTTTACTAAATCAAAAGTTACTGAATTTGTTCCAGGCAGTTATAAAATTAAACTTTATCCTAAAGATAGTGGTCGACCATCAAGTAAGTTTTTTGGTCCTTTTGATGTAGTTGAAGGCGCACCTGCTCCTGTTGAGGCTGAAGAAGAAGCTGCACCTGCTCCTGTTGGGATTACATGTAAGGAAAAAGACAATTATCAATTTTACGCAGTAGAAAATGGTAAAGAGAGTTATTGTGGTCCTAGTTACATGTATTGTCAAGAAGGAACTGGCTGTTGTAATTTTGAATCAATTTCTACAAGTTGTGCTTCTCCTTGGGATTTACAAAATGTTACTAAGAATACCTGTACTCAGGTTATAAGTAATGATGAAAAAGAATGTTCAACTGGAAAAATTTGTTATGATGAGGATGTAGAAGCTCAGTGTTATGGTTGTGGGGATAAGATTTGTTCAACTCCTGACGGAATTTTAAGTATCAAAAAAGGTTGGCAAAACTGTGGATCTGGTGAAGAGGTTGGGAAAGTTAACGGTTCTGCTTGTCCTGGATGGATAGAATAAACTTTTTTTCTTTTTTTCTTTTTCTTTTTTCAGCAACATATATAAACAATAAAATATTCTTTTAAGTTATATGAGAGGTTCGACTAAGCTGTTTACTATCTTTGGAATAGATATAGAATTACATTTCACATGGTGGTTTGTGTTTATTTTATTATCTTGGAGTCTTTCTGCTACTTTCTTTCCACACTATTTTCCTGAACAAACCAAAGAAATGTATTGGATGATGGGGATCACTGCTTCATTGTTATTATTTGTTTCAGTTTTATTACACGAGTTATCACATTCATTAGTTGCGCAAGCAAAAAAGATTAAAGTAAAATCAATTACTTTATTTTTCTTTGGCGGTGTAGCTGGAATAACTAAAGAAGAGATGAAACCCAGCACAGAGTTACAAATGGCACTTGCCGGTCCGTTTTTCTCTATATTTTTAGGGGTAGTGTTTTTCTTAATTAACAGATTGAATGTTAATTTCTTTATTACTGCGATTTCATTTTATTTGTATCAACTTAATTTCATCTTAGCAATCTTTAATTTAATTCCTGGCTATCCATTAGATGGCGGTCGAGCCTTCCGCGCAATATTGTATTGGTATTACAAAGATTTAAAGAAAGCTACTCGAATTGCTGTTGCGGGTGGAAAATTATTTGCTTCATTTTTAATAATCTTGGGGGTATTTGCTTTAATCTCTGGAACGGGAGCAGGGTTATGGTTTATATTTTTAGGCGGATTCTTATATTTTATTGCTAACGCTAGTTATGAGCAAGTTGTTTTGAAAGATGTTTTAGAAGATATTAAAGTTAAAGAACTGATGCAAAAGAAATTTGTTTCCTTAAGTCCGGAAATGGAATTTTCTAAATTTATTAGAAAGTATGTTAATAACGATGAAGATGTTTTTGTGGTTAAAGGAAAAAGTTTTACTGGTTTATTGGATTTAGAAAGAGTTGGGCGTTTACCAGGCAAGATGCAAGATGTGGTTAAATTGAAACAGATTTCGATGCCTTTACACCAAATTAAAAGTTTGAAGATGGAAGATAATGCTTATGTTGCGTTCAGAAAATTTGCTGAGAATGGATTAAATGTTATTCCAGTTGTTGAGAAAGGTAAGTTAATAGGATTAGTTTCTCGGAAGAAAATTATGCATCGATTAGTTTGGGAAATGAAATTCGGTAAGTTGGACGGAATGAGAAGTAAGATTAAAAGAAAAGTGAGCTGGAAAAAGAAATAATTATAAATGATTAAGATATGTTAATGAGTATTAATTATAATTTAATTAAAAAAATGAGGTTGATGTAAAATGAAAAGAAATGTTTTATTTGGATTATTAGTGGTGTTTTTGATGATTGGTTCTGCGATAGTTATTGCAGAAGAAACTGTTGCAGAAGATTCTTGTACCGGTTTTTGGGGAAAATTTTATTGTGTTCTTTTTGGTGATCCGGATTTAAAGGATCAAGCTATCGCTGGTCAAGGGATGAGAGGATTACCTGCTGAACCAAGAGAAGCAGCTAGAGAGGAAGCGGCAGCAGCAGCAGCTAGAGAAGAAGCAGCGGCAGAAGCAGCAGAAACTGCAAGAGAAGAAGCAGCTAGAGAAGAAGCAGCAGAAACTGCAAGAGAAGAAGCAGCTAGAGAAGAAGCAGCGGCAGAAGCAGCAGAAACTGCGAGAGAAGCAGCAGCAGCTGTAGGGGCTGCAGATGCTGAACCAGAACCAAGAGCTGAACCAGTACCAAGAGCTGAAGCTGAATCAGACGCTGCACCAAGACCAGAACCAAGAGCTGAAGCTGAACCTGTTACTGGTCAAGGAGCAGAAGAATCTGTTGAAAAAATCACTTGTACAGATCTTGATGGTGGTTATACTGGAGATTCTTTAATTAAACAAACAACTGTTAGAACGAGTGATGGTAATAAAGAAACTGATACTTGTGGTAGTCCTGTTCGTATTAAAGAATATTATTGTTTTGAAAGAAATGGAGATTTTTCAATTAAAAGTACTCTTGTAGTTTGTCCTTCAGGAACATGTGAAGATGGTGCTTGTATTGAAGAAGAGGAAGAAGAACCAGAAGTTGAAGCCGAACCTGTTGCTGAACCGGTTGAACCTAAAGTAGTTACTCTTGAAGATCAAGCTGAAGAAGAAAATGAAATGCTTCCTGCAACTAGGGATGAAGAAAGTGTTAGAGAAGTTAGAGAAGAAGTTGAATGTATTGATTATGATAATGGACGGGATATTTTTGAAGCAAGTTATGTTTCTGGTGATTCTGGTGCAATGGTGGGTGAATTTAATGATTTTTGTAGTAATAGTGATGTAGGGGCCGATACAGTTACATCAGGAAATTATGTTCATGAATATTATTGTGTGAATGGTTTAGTTGTTGGAAAAACTTTAAAATGTGAATTTGGTTGTAAAGATGGTGCTTGTTTAAAGACTGCTCAACAAAGGTCTGTGGTTGATGAAGTTGAAGTAGTAGAGGAAGAAGTTGTAGAAGAAGAAACAACTGAAGATGCTGCTGAATGTCGTGATGTTATTTCTAAGGGCGAAGAATTTACTCTTGGCGGTGATTTATTTCAATATGCAAGTGCAGATGAATTAACAGATTCTAACCCTAAAGTTAAAATTAGAAGTCTTACAACTGGCGAAGTTTTGGAATATTCATTATCTGTAGAGAATGGTAAAGCTAAATTTACTGTTAAATGGAAAGGTTCAACTTACGTTTTCCGAAGTATTTCAGACTATAATAAAGATGACTTTGATATCTTTTTTGAATGTTCAATTACTGAAGTAGGAGAAGAAGAAATATGGGCTAGAGAAGTTATTCCTGAAGATGTAGTTGGTGGAGAAACTAGATGTGCTGATGGTTTAGATGACGATGGTGATGGTTATTTTGATTGTTTTGATGCTGATTGTAGTGGTGTAGATGTATGTAAATTAAAAGAAGGCGGAAAAGTTTGTTGTTTATATCATGATTTGAAGTTTGGTGCATATACCAATAATTTTGATTCTAGTACAGATTGTCTTTATCCAGATTATTTTGATTTTGGTGTTAATGGTGCTGGAAGATATCCAGTAATTTCTGGATCAGTTTGTATTAAAGGGATTTATAAATTTGGTTATGTACCTAAAATAGTTGAAGATACAAAAAGTATTTGTAGTGATGATGATGGAAATGATTATTACAATAAAGGGCACGTTTCTGGATTAAATTCGGTTACTGGTAAATTTATGAATTTTGTTGACTTTTGTGCTGAAGGTGATGCTTTAGGCATGGGTTATGTTAAAAATGGTCCTTATGTTAAAGAAAGGTTGTGTAATGAGAATGATATTGTTACAACTGAAGCATATTTATGTCCAAACGGTTGTTTCGATGGAAGATGTTTAGAAGAAAGCGAAGAAGTTGAAGTAACTGAAGAGGAAGTTGAGGAAGAGGTTGAAGAAGAAAATATTTTGGAAGAAGTATTTGAAATTGATGTAACTGAAGAAGAAGCTGAACCGTATGCTTTAGGTTGTAGTGGTTGTGAAAGTGATGGAAAGTGTTTACCATTCGGAACAAGAAAAGTTGTTAAAGGTACTGATAGTTTCTGTGACTTAGAAGAAAGATGGGCAGCTCAGAGTTCTTTAGATGCTTCTTGTCAAAACGATTACGAATGTCTAACTAACGAGTGTAGTAACGGTGTTTGTTCAGATTTAGCTAAAGAACTTGAAGAAACACAGAACTTGTTGCAAGAAGTACTGGACTATGTAAAACAATTCTTTGGTGTTGAAGAAGAAACTTTCATCATTGAAGAAAATTTTGGAATCATTGAGTATGTTGAGACAGAATTTGATGAAAAAAGTAATGTGCCTTTTAATATATTAAATAATCATGGTGAAGCTTATGGTGGGTATTATACTAAAGGTGTGTTAGCAATTGTTCAGGACCATGATAAAGATGTGAATGAGAAAATTTTCATTGAAGAACTTTTAGATCAAGCATCCGGGATGAAAGTGATCGATGCGACTGAATTTGATCAACACATTTATTGCGGTGCAGATCCTGAAGAAGAGAACATATTTTTCTGTGCTTGGTTAAGTGAAGACAAAGTAGTGGTTGTACTGGTTGAGAATTTTGGAGCAGTTAAAGATTTAGAAGATATGGAAGAATCTTTCATGGAAAACTTTTTACCAGCCTACTTAGCAAAGTATCCTTCTAGTGTGACTTTAGACATTGAGGATTATGCTGAAGCTTTTGAAGATGAAAATGCGGAAGTAGAAGCTGAAGGAGAAATTGATCTAGCAAATTATCCTGAATACTTTGTAACAAATGGTAAATTCAATGGATTTTTTGTTGTTGGAGAGAATGCTCCTGCCGTAGATAATTTAGCTATGACTGACATTGCTGCAAGCATGAAATTAAATGGGAAATCTGTTGAAATAGTTGATGCTGTTATGTTGGATGTAGAAATTGATGAAGTCACAGCACAAAATTTAGTTATTGTTGGTAAAGCTTGTCATCTTGATGATAATACTGGTGATATGATTATTCACAATAAATTAACAAATCAATTATTAGGTTATCCTGAAGATTGTACTGTTGGTTTAGATGAACATCAATCTATTGTGGAATTAGTTGAACATACTAATGGAAATATTGCAATGTTAGTTTATGGACAAAATCCATCAGATACCAGACTTGCAGCTAAGGTTATTGCTAATAATCCAGAAGTGTTAACTGGGAAAAAAATGTTGATTGAAGGAACTATGTGGGGCGATGTTGAAATTACTACAGAATTTGATGGGGTTGAAGTTGAAGCTGATGAATGGGGGATTTCTTTAGTATTCCAAGATGACGTATACCAAGGAACTATAAAACTTCAAGGTAACAGTTATCCATTTTCTTTTGATCCTGAAAGTAATGAATTAACATTTATTTATTGGGGAGATGATGTAACTCATGTGTTGGTGATGACTTTAGAAGAAGAAGATCTTTACAGTGGTACATTCAAAACGGGAGGGATGTCTTATCCAGTAATTGTTGAGTTGGGTAATTCTCCTAAAATGACTTTGGTTGATTGGCCTAAAACAGTAGGAGAAGTGGAACTTGCAGAGTGTGTAGATACTGATGCTAAAGTTTATAATCCTGATGATCCAGATAACAATTTTATAAAAGGTACTACCACGGGAATTTGGCCAATTATTTATAAAAATGGTGAAAATTATCCCGCGTTTGATCAATATGTTTCAGATAGTTCTGAAGATTGGTGTTTAGGTTCTGATAAGAGTCAAGCAGGTAAATTAATTGAAAATTATTGTGCTGGTGATGGTTATGCCACTTATATTGTAACTGATTGTCAAGATGGTTCTTATTGTACTAAAGGGGCTTGTGTAACTTGCTCTGGAGAATCTTGTCCTGCTTGCTATGACTCTGACGATAGTGTTGATGAATTTGTATCGGGAACAGTGACTGGTCCAAATGAGGGTCAAATATTTGTAACTAGGTCTGACTATTGTATTAACCTTGGCGGTACTGAGTTTGCTAATGGAGAAGTATTTGTTGGTCCAAGTTCAGTGGTAGAATTTTCTTGTACTGGAGATGCAATGGCGTCTATCCAAATAAATTGTGAGTTTGGGTGTAATTCAGGTAAATGTATTGATGTAGAAGAAGCACAGCAGTGGTTAGCAAGCCAAGAAGAATAATTTCTTTTTTTTCTTTTTTTTCTTAAACAGAAATATTAATAAACTATTAAGTTTTACTTTTTTCTATGGATTTACAAAAAGCAAAAAAATATTTTAAGAGGCAAGTTATTTTTTTCCCCTTTTTGATATTTTTCCCTTTTATATTTTTAATTGGATTACTTTGGTTAGGGTTTAAAATGGGGTTTATTGATACGTTAACATCACCTTTTGGTTTTTTTTATGGTTTTTTCTTAGTATTATTTGCTATTATATCTTACTGGGGGATTTATACCATTGTTCATGCTGCGTCAATGTTACATGAGATTAATAGTGGTAAGATTCCTGCAAAAAAAGAACTAAACACTTTAGTTGTTAAGCTTGGAAAAAACAAATTAAAAGTTCAATATAAAAGACCTTTTTTCACTTCACAAATTTTTGCTTATTATAATGGGAAAGAAGTTTTTAAGAAAACCTTGGTCAACTTAGTCGCTGTATACATAAAGTATCTTACGTTTTGGAGAAAAAAGAGTTACGAATTTATTTTACCAAATAAAAATAAAGTTAAACTTGTTATTTTACACCATATTTTTAGTTTTACTGAAAAACAATTTACTATTGAAATATTCATTAATGGTAAATCTAAAGGGAAGTTTGACACCTGGGATTTCCCAGAAGGTATTAAGAATATTAAAGAAGATTTGAAACTTTAGGATTTTTTCTTTTTCCCCAACATTTTTATAAAGCAAACGAATAATTCTATACTCAATGAAAGAACAAATCATCTCAAAGTTGAAAGGACTTACTAAACACAATCACATTGAGATAGTTCTCAAAGGAGATCGAGCTATTTGGTCAGCGTTACATCTTGTAAAAAAGAAGCTACTTATACCAGAAGAAGGTGGTTGGATGAGTTACGAAAAGTATCCTGCTAAGATGGGAATTGATTCTGAGAAAGTTGCTTGTAACGATGCAGTTATTGATTTAGATGATTTGAAACAGAAGGTAAAAACTGCTGATGTTTTCTTGTATCAAAATCCCGGTGGGTATCACGCAGAACAACCGATGAAAGAAATCTATCAAATTTGTCAAGAGAATGATTGTTTAGTTGTCTTAGACGTTTCCGGAGCGATGGGGACAGAATTATGTGACGGGGATTACGCAGACGTAATGTTAAGTTCTTTCGGCAGATGGAAATTAATTGATGCTAAAGCCGGTGGTTTTATCAGTTGTAAAGATGAAACTGTTTTTAATGAGATTAAAGATACTTTTGAAATTCTTGACGATGATGAAAAGTTAGCAAATATCAATGAGAAAATTGATGATTTGCCAAACAGAATCAAGTTTCTTACAGAAACAAGAAACAAAGTTCTTAATGATTTGAAAGAATTAGAAGAATTGAAAGGATCAAATGTTATCAACAAAGATCATTTAGGATTTGTAGTAATTGTTTCTTTTGAGGAGGACTCTGAAAAAGATAAGATAACAACTTATTGTAATCAGAACAACTTAGAATATACTGAATGTCCACGTTACATTCGGATTAATAAAAAAGCAATCTCAATTGAAATAAAAAGAATTTCTACCAAATAAGACCTACTCCTCCTGCAAACCCAAATTCTTTGTTTTGATCAAATTTTGTTTGAAGATAAGTGCTTACTTTCCATATATCTACCAAAATCATTCCGGATAAATAAAAATTATTATCTATATCTATCCCAAGAATAGGTCCGTCTAAGTCATGAGTTTCGTCCATAGCTTCAATATCATAGGTGTAAGTATCTGCTTCAATTTGTATCTCTGTGCCTAAACCTGTCCTTGTTTCTAAGTTGAACCAGTTTTTTTTAATACCCCAGGGCATATAATGGATCTCTGGATTAATGTTTAGTTGGTTATGGCGAACTTCTCCTTCATAAGCAACTTCACCTACAAAAGGAATATCTTCTGTTCCAGGGCTAATATCTCTTTCTTCAGAATTGAGAACTTGGACACCCAAACCATAACGGACATTATCTTTTTCAGATTCTGTTTTTATTCCTTGATAAGTGTGTTTATCTCTAAACATGAATTCATAGCCGGTTCTGTTGGTGGTTGTACAACTAGCTAGAGAAAGTAATGCTATTAGGGAAACAAGAGATTTCTTCATTTAATTTATTTTGAGTATAGAATGTATATAAATATATCTGTAAAAATGGAAAGGTTTATTATCTGTAAATATTTCTTAATATAAAATAACTAATCAAATTTATGAGGTAAATAAAATGGCACTAACTATACCAACATCAATGGAAGAATGTTTATACTTTACAAATCGAAGTATTGGCGAGAATGGTAATATTTTGGCTTGGGTTTACAGAAAAGAATGTCCAAAATGTAAGAAAGATAAAATGGGTAAACCAATTAATCCGAAAACAGGTAGAGCGAAACCACGTTCTTTGGAATATGTTTGTCCTGGGTGCGGTTACACTGAAGAAAAAGTTGAGCATGAAGCAACTTTAACGTTAGAAGCAAAATATACTTGTCCAGAATGTGGTAAAGATGGTGAAGGAAGTACTCCATATGTGCGAAAGACATTCAAAGGTGTTAAAGCATTTGTTATTGAATGTGAACATTGTCAGGCCCAGATTCCTGTTACTAAGAAACTTAAGGCGATTAAGAAGAAGAAAAAGTAACTTCCACAAAAAATAAATTTTGAATTTTTTCTTTAATTTCTTTTTTTAATTTTTCCAAATCAATTTTTCCTAATTTGCTTTTTAAATCTTCCAATTCTTTTTCTAGTGCTTCAATGGACCCTTTGGAATCCTCCACTTCTTTCTCTTTATTCTCGATTTTTGGAGTGATTTCGTTATGATTAATCTTGTCAACTAACGCTTTCTTTTCTTCTTCTAATTTTTTGTTTGTAGAGAATAATTCATCTAAATAGTTAGTCTCACTTTTAGCAATCAGTTCCAAGAAATTATTTTTTTGTTTCTCGTCAAAATTTAACGAATCCAAACTTCTCTTTAGTCCTTGTAAGACTTCTTTGATCTTCATTTCTTCGTCGCTAAAAAAAGATTTGGTTGAGCTTTCTAGATACTTCTTAATCAGCTCGTCATCTAATGCAGCTCGTTCATATTTTCGGAGCGGTTTATTTAATTTCGAGAAGAAAGAAAAGACAATATTTTCATTTTCTTTAATTTCTTTCTCTTTATTTTCTTTTTTTGTTTTTAATTCTAAGAACTTTTTATAATCTTGACTTTTCTTTAATTGTTCTAATTCTGTGGTAATCTTGTTTGCTTCATCTTTTTTATTTTTTAATGGGCTATCTTTTTCAGAGATATCTTTTTCAATATTTTCTTTTTTGTTTTTATCATCGTTAAATTCTTTTATTTTCTGACTTAATTCATTTATTTCGTTGAGTTTTTTATCAAACTCTTTTTTATTAAAATTTTTGATTAATAAGTTTAGTTCTCCCATTGGTTTAAAGACTTCTTCCACCTCTTTAAAGAACAAATGTTGACTGGCTTGATAACTTTTAGCTGTTCTTTTTGCTAATTCATCAATTGTTTTGTCTAGATCTTGATTAAAATTAAGAATGGTTTGATAATCATCTAAAGTGGAAAAGAATTCTTTTTCAATCGTGGTAAGATTTTCTATAAATCGCTCAATTTCTCTGGTATAATTGTCACGGTGGCCTTTAACAATATTTTTTACTCGATCTTCAACGCCCTTATGTTCTTTTTCATTGATTTCTGCTTCTTGTAATTCGATGATCTTTTTAGTTAAGCGCTCTTTGATTTCATTGATTTGTTTGAAATATTCTTGAAAGTAATCGTTATAATCCAGCTCAGAAACTTTTTTATTAAACCAATCGTCTAGTCGTTCCAGAAATATTTCTATCTGTTCAGGTTCTTTACCAGAGAAGATTTTTTTGATGTTTTTTAGGAATTTAAGCATAAAATCTTTTTATTTTATGTTTTATTTAAATTTAACGGAATATCTTTTTAAATGATCACTGTTATTGTAAAATCTAATGAAAATTAATTATTTTTGTAATGAGTATACACATGGTAAAGTTTACTTTAATGATATAATTGATGAAGTTCAAGAATTCTTTGAAGAATTAGTTAAATGGGATAAAGAGGGAATGAAAGATGAATTTGCAGACGTTATTTCTTTTTTTCAGATGTGGTTATGGGACCAATTTAAAATCAATGGTAAATTATGGAAATTGGGGATGAGATCATTCAATAAGTTTATTTCTAGAAGAAAAGTTTGGGAACAAATTTATGATTATGTGGGGATTAAAGAAAAATGTACTTATTGTCGAAATTATATGCGTAAACATAAAGTTGTTAAACATTTATTTAAGTTTAATATTAGCGAGAAAAAAGCATTGGAAGCTTATGAATTTATTGTTTTGAAACAATAACCTTTAAATAAACAATAATACCTTCTTAATCGAAAATGGTTAAAGAGAAAGTTAATGAGAATGTTAATGAGAATGTTAAAGAGAAGATTATAGAAGTTAATGGGAAATCTAATGGAAAAGTTAGTAAGAAAAGTAATGGAAAAGCTAATGAAAAAGTTATTGTAACTGCAGCCTTACCTTACGCTAACGGAAATATCCATATTGGTCATTTATTAGAATATGTTCAAGCTGATGTTTATACTCGTTTTTTGAAAAGTATAGGCAAAGATGCATTATTTGTTTGTGCATCGGACATGCATGGTACTCCTATTGAAATGAACGCTAAGAAAGCAGGAATAGAACCAAAGAAATTTGCTGCTAAGTTTATGAAAGAACATCAGGAAGATTTTGCATCTTACCTAATAGAATTTGATAATTATTATCACACCGATTCTAAAGAAAATAAAGAGTTGGTTGAATTTATTTATTCTGAACTGAAAAAGAAGGATTTGATTTATACTAAAAAGATGAACGTAATTTATTGTAAAAGTTGTCAGCGTTCTCTTCCTGATAGATTTGTTAAAGGAACATGTCCTCATTGCACAACTGCTGATCAATATGGAGACATTTGTGAAAGTTGCGGGATAACTTTGAAAGGAACAGATTTAGTTAATCCAAAATGTTCTTTATGTGGAGAAAGTCCTACGCAAAAAGAAAGTGAGCATTACTTTTTCAAGTTGAAAAGTTTTTCAAAAAGTTTAGAGAAATGGTTTAACACTAAAGAATCTCTTGTTCAACCAGAAATGAAAAATTGGCTTAATAATTGGATCAAGAACGGGTTAGATGATTGGTGTATTAGTCGTGATGAACCCTATTATGGTTTTGAAATTCCTGATAGCAAGAAAGAAACTGGCGAGAAAAAATATTTTTATGTTTGGTTAGATGCGCCTATAGGATACATATCTTCTACAAAAAATTTAGTTGGTAATAAATGGAAAGATTACTGGCACCATGGACATATTCAACATTTCATTGGCAAAGATATTGCTTATTTTCATTTCTTGTTTTGGCCGGCAGTATTAATGGCGGTAGATATTCCACTTCCAAAATTGACAGTACACGGTTGGGTTACTGTTAATGGTAAAAAGATGTCGAAAAGTCGTGGAACATTCTTTACTGCAAAAGATTTTTTACAAGATTATTCGGCAGAATCTTTACGTTTTTATTATATGCACGGCTTAGACAAAAAAATTGTTGATCTTGATTTAAATCTTGACGATTTTAAAGCGGTAACCAATAATGTGTTGATGGGCAATTTAGGAAACTTTTGTTATCGGACGTTAACTTTTGCTGAAAAGAATTATGGTAAAATTGATGATATTGCTGATGGTAAAGAAGAGAAAGCTTTGGTAAAGAAAATTGAAAAATTATTTTTTGATATTGAAAAAAGTTATTTGAAACAGGATTTCAAAGCTGTGATCAAAAACATTTTAATTATTTCTGACTTTGGTAATGCTTATTTTCAGAAATCTGAAGTGTGGAAAGATAAAGATTCATCTGTGAGTAAAGCGGCAGTAGGTTTTTGTCTGAATTTAGCGCGGAATTTGTCGATATTGATTTCTCCTGTACTACCTGAATTTTCTGAAAAAGTTTGGAAATCTTTAAGTTTGAAAAAGTTAATTTGGAAAGATCTCGGATTTACTTGGAAAGGGAAATTGAAGAAAGTTGAAAAATTAGTTGAGAAAATTGAAGCTGCTAAGGAAGGTGAGTCTGCGGGGGCCGCTAAGAGTAGTGGGACTGTTGAGAGTAGTGGGGCCGCTAAGACTGTTGAGAAATTTCCGTTACAGATGGTTGTTGGACAAATTAAAGAAGTTGAGAATCATCCTAATGCAGATTCGCTTTATTTAATGAAAGTTGATTTTGGTAAGAAGATTGGTTTTAAACAGGTTGTTGCTGGTTTGAAAAAGTGGTTCAAAATCACAGGATTAATTTCCAAGAAAGCTGTTTTTTGCGTTAACATGAAACCGGCTAAGTTACGTGGTGAACTTTCAGAAGCAATGATTTTTGCTGCTGACGATCACGAAAATGTATCTCTTTTACATGTGAAGAAGACTAAGATTGGTAATGCGGTCAACTTTTCCGGTTTAGAAAATTCTGAAAAGGAAGTTACTTTTGATGATTTCTTGAAAATTAAGATGTTAGTTAAGAACGATAACATTTACTTTGGAGATAAGAAGTTATCTTCGAAAATTGAAGATATTGTTGTAGCTGGGGTTAAAGAAGGTTCTCGAGTACATTGAGTTTGCACTATTTTACATTATTTTTTGTTATTTTATGTTATAGTTTGTACTATTTTAGGTTCAATGTTTATAGGTGTAAAATGACAACCTTTATAAATAATAAATAATTACTATAACTATTAAATATGGCTGTAAAAAGTGGTGGTGTTAATAGTAGTTTTTCTAGAGGTGTTTCTAAATGTGTTTCTAGTAGATCATCTAGTAGCGCATCTTGTTTTTGGTTTAAAGGAAAATCAGCTCAAATAACCGTATTTATCATCATTGGAATTGTCATTCTTTTTACTTTTGCTGGAATAATGTATTTCACGAAAACTATTACTAAAAAAGATATTCTTACAGCTGCTGAACCAAGTTTAGCAGATGTACCTACTGCATTTAAGCCGTTAAGCACTTACACTGAGAGTTGTATCAATTCAGTTGCCAAGAAAGGGTTGTTAGTATTAGGTGAACAGGGTGGATACATTTATCCTGACACGGTTGGAAAATATTCAGTAATTAATCCTACTGATGCCGATGGAATTAATTTAGAACCTTTAAAAGTTCCATACTGGCATTATAATATTGAAACTAATAGCAAAAAAAATATTGTTTATTCATCATTAAAACCGGAATTGTTTGCTGCTGATGATCCAGAGATGAGTATTGAATCACAATTATCTCGTTATGTTGAAGAAAGACTTGATGAATGTTTGGACGATTATTCTCCTTTTGTTAATCAGGGTTTTATTGTTGAAATAGTGAGTAAGGATGCGAAAGAAGTTGATGTTAATATTGGTGATAAATCTGTTGGTTTCTTATTGGAAATGGAAGTTAAAGCTAAAATTGGTGAATCTGAAGCTACTATTAACAAATTTTATGTTAGCGTACCTCTTGCTTTGAAACATTATTACGAAATTGCTAATTTAATTACTGAAACCCAACAAGAAAATAATGTTTTAGAAAGGCAGGGTTTAGAATTGATTTCAATTTATTCTCGAATAGATTCTCAATATCTTCCACCAATTTCAGATGTGGATTATCAGTTATTTTCTCCTTATGTTTGGGATGAAGTTACTGTTAAACAGAAATTTAAAGATTTATTAGTTTCTTATGTGCCATTATTAAGATTTTTAGGTAGCAGTAATTTTTATTATCACACCTTTCCAGAAGGAAACAGACTTGCACAAAAAATTATTGATAATTCTGTCATTCCATTAACGGGTGCAGAAGATTTACAGGTTAGTTTTGATTATTTTGCTTGGGAACCTTTTTTTAAAGTTAATAGTGATGAAGGAAAAATTGAACCTGATCATATTTTTATTAATTATGGCGTGTTTAATTTTGCTCAACAACGTTATGAAACTCATTATGATGCTAGTTATCCGGTCTTAGTTACCATCAAAGACGAGTATGCTTTTAATAATCAGGGGTACAACTTTATTTTTGCTTTAGAATCTAACATTAGAAATAATCGTCCTGCTGTGGTGGGGGAAGTAATAGAACCTTATCCTCCGTCAGTGTCTTCGTTTTCTTGTGCTGAAGAACATAAAACTACGGGAGTAATAAAAACTGCAGTTATTGATAGTTTTAGTAAAGAACCAGTTGATCTGGTTAAAATTGGGTTTACTATTCCTGAACAGGGTGAATGTGAGATTGGTTTAACTGATGACTCTGGAGTTGTTGAAGAGAAGTATCCTGCAGTTTATGGAGGAGTAGTTAACTTTGCTAATGCTGAATATCTTACTGGATATTATCCCCTGAACACTTATGGGATTGAAGATGATGACTCAGCAATTATTGGTTTTGCTACAGCTAATGTGGAAGGTAAAGTTATTGAGTTGAATAAAAAGAAAGATGTTAAAGTTAAAGTTATGAAAAAAGTATTTAAAAAATGTATTACTCCTTTAGTTTGTGATGAGTATGATATTTTAGTGTATAAAGATATCTCTTGTGAGAAAGCTAAAAAAACTTGCTTCTTTAATTCTGGAGAAAGTTTATTTCAAAATAATGGTGATGATGATGATCCCCTTATAGGTATAAACATAGAAGCTGATGGAAGTTTGGCAAGATATAATGATTATACTTTTATTGATAGTGCAAAAGATTTAATTGAAGATGAAGAAGCAGTTTTAATGTTAGAAAGGATATCTGGATTTAATGAAGGGTTTATTGAAGAAGAGTTTTTTACTACCCTTTCAGTTAAAGGTAATGAAGAAGTTGAAGTTACACTTGTTCCCGGGATCTATAAAGTTTCAGGGTTCTTAACTTTAAATCAAGAAATTATTATTCCAAAAGATAAACGTTGTTTTAGTTACGATATTTTAACTCGTGAAGAGCAGGATTGTTTTGATTTTGATGAACAAGTAATGGAAAAGTATGTTGAAGGAAATTTAAATTGGGAAGTTCCTGAAACTTATTTAAAAATTACTGCTGATGATCTTTACACTGCTGAGTTAATCACATTTTACATGCCTGCTCAAGACATTTTATCTGTGCCTGAAACTTTTAAAGTTAGTGGTGGACCAACTGTTCCTGGAAGAATATTAGAAGATTTGGGTGTGCCAGGATTAATTGCAAATATATCGTCAGTAATCCCTGAAATTAGAGAATCGTTACAGCCAATATATAGTTAAGTTATAATTAGAGAGTTAGAAAAAAAATGAAAAAAATGAATGAAGAAAGAGCTTGGAGTTTTGCTGGGATATTTGTAATTATGTTAGTTGTATGTCTTCCTATTTATTCTGCTAATGTTATGGCGGTTAATGTTCAAATTACTAAAAATCAGGGCGAGAAAGGGTTATGGGGTTTCCTTGATGCCGATAATGATGTTTGGACTGTTGAAGCAGTAATTGCTGACGTTCCTGAAGGATCAGTTAGTGCGGAAAATGTTAAAATTAAGATTGGTGGTAATGAAGCTGAATTTCAAACTTGTACTGATGGAACATTAGGTGTAACTTGTGAATATATTAGTCCATTATCTGACGGGATTAAAGAAGCCGAACACACTTTCCAAGTTGTTTATGAAGCAGTTGACGCTCTTGGTTTTAAAATTGAACCGGCACCTTCAAATGGTGATGTTATCAGAGCTGATGGTTCTTCTCCAAAAATTACGGGAATAAAAGTTAAACAAAATAAAGATGATAGTCAAGTAGATATTGATTTCTTTGTTAAAGATAAACTTAAAGCTGGTGCACCAGCAGTAGGAATTAAGAAAATTGAAATTATTAATGCTGACACCGGCACTGTATTACAAACTTTAGGTGAGTTTGAATTGGGATTGATTTCGTTCAAATACGCTGATGATAGTGGGTTTGGAAATAAGTTACAAGCATCTTTTACTGGAGAAGGTTCTAAAAAAATTAAGGTTAAAGCAGAAGATCATCTTGGTCATGTGACTATTAGTCCCGTAATTAGTTTTGATGCTGATTTTGTTAAACCTGAAATTAAAGATGATTTGAACTTAACGAGTTTTGGTAAGTTTATTGGTGAATACATTGGTGAGACAGATATTACAGTTAGTGTTATTGAAAAGAATAATTTTGAAATTGTAGCTTTTTCTGACCAAGCAGATCTTAACGGTGCTTTAGCTGACTGTGATCCTGATGATGAAGTTGATGATTTATGGTTATGCACTTGGAAAAATGTTGAAGTTAAACCAGAAACTTCTATCGCAATCAAGTTTGTTGTTGGTGATGAGTTTGGTAACATTGCGGAAAGAACTTTAACTAAAAGTTTAACCAAAGATGATGCTCCCCCACAGATAGAATTTTTTGGTAGTGAGAGAACTTTTGAACAACAGAGTTATATTAGTACTGGTAAGCAAAGAATTGTTTTGAGAGTTAGGGAATCTGGGGCAGGAATTACTGAAAAGGGAATAAGAGCAAATTTAGGTAGTTTAGGTAAATCAACTTCACAACCTCCTACTGAATGTGAAGAGACTAATGAAGGTTTGGCTTGTTACTGGGAAACTTCTCAAACTTTCAGTTCTGCTGGTGTTGCGCAAATTAATTTAGAAACTTTTGAAGATAATGTAGGAAACGATGGTGAAGCTTCAACAGTAGATTTAATTGTTGATAATTCTGGACCAAAAATTGAAGAGTTAGCAATATATGGTGTTTCTGATGTTGGTGAGAAAAATTATTTTCAAAGTAATGATTTAATGAAAATTGTTATGACTGTAAGCGAAGTTTCTGGTTTAGTTGTATTATTAGATTTAGACGGAATGGTTAATGATGCAGAAACTAATTATTTAGAAGATATATACTCTCGTGATTTAGGTGATGGCTGGGTAGCATTTACTGAAGAAAATTGTGTCCGTGAAGAGGCTAAATGGGTTTGTGAATTTTTAACTGAAAAAATTAAAAGTGGACCTTCCTTAGTTAAATTGAGAATGAAAGTTCAGGATACTGGTGGTAATGATGCTTTATTTTGGCCTCCTGAAGTTAAGAATGCTAACAAAATTATTGATAGTGATGACGGTGCGGTACTTGAGTTTAATTTATTAGGGTTAAGTTCTGAACCTGACCCAGATTATTGGGAAGTTGAAGGTCGAGCAAAAAATTTGCTTAGTTTTGTTGATTTAGATGCAGCAAAGATTACTAATAGTAAAGCGCCGTTTAAAGTGTCTTTTGAACCTAACGATTTCGGTGTTAAAATGTTAAGTGCTGAATTGGTTGATTGTGTACCGGTAGAAGTAACTTTATCTAAAGTTGGTCCTGATGATATTGAAGTTTCTGCTGCTGATGCTCCTACGTTAAGAAGATCATTAATGTATGGTGGGAATTTTATTGGTGGGGAAAGTAATCCGGAAGTGAATTTAATTTTAGAGTTTGATCCTTTTGAAGGTTATACTCAGTTAGGAATTCCTACTGATCATGATTTTGAGGAAGCGTTTGCTCAATATTCTTGTCAAGTTAAATTATTTTCAAAAACTGGTTCTGATGCTTTACAAGTAGCAGAGTTACAGGAAGTAATCCTCCCGGTAAGTTTTTCGTTCAGTGATTTAGGATCAGTTGATGAAAACTTAAAAGAAAAAGTTAAAGATATTAAAGATTCTGATTTCATGAAATTTGCTAATGTTTTATCTTATATTGACATTGGATTTAAATGGGTTAATTGGATTGGAAACATATTTCAAGTTATTGTTACTGCTGATAGTTTCACCACTCTTTTTGGTGAGACTTTACGTGAGCCAGCTGATAGGATTGAAAAAACTCCTTGGGCCGCTGCAGGTGTTGCTTTAAGAGGAACTTGTTTAACAACACAATATACTACAAAAGCTGGTTGGGAATTTGTTAAAGCGGGTCAGGGTATAGTACAAATTTTAAATTGTAACCCAGATCCAATTCCTGCTGATTGGGGTGATGGAGTCGGTTGGTATGGAAAATGGCAAAGGACAGTTTTAGACACTTATAATATTGCTTCGGGAAGGGGTCCTTTAGGTGTACCAGCAACATCATTATATGAAAATATATATGCTTCTGGTTTAGGGTTATGTTTACCAGGAATATTATTTAACGTTAACAAAGCTCGAGAAATTCAATGTCGGAAAATGGTTTGTTATGGTCGAGAAGTTCCTTCAGGAATTGCAACCATGGAAGCTTGTGATCAGATGTACGATTTACAAATGTGTGAATTTTTCTGGGGTCCAGTATTTGATTTCGTTGGTTTAGGTGGAATTGCTTACCTTGGTAAAATGTTGAAATCTGCATTTAGTTCACCGGTAGGTTTAGTAACTTTAACAGAAGTTGTTGCTTGTGGAACATTATGTTTTGCGCCAGAAGCTAAAGGGGCTTTAGTTACTTGTAAAATCACTACAGGGGTAAACAAAGTTTTGACAATCATAAATTCAATTATATCTTCCATAGAAAATCGTCCGGACGTTACTGGTTCGCCGTATTGTAGTATTGCTGATGGTATTGATTTAGATGAACTGGTTCCTAGTGATGATGAAGTTGATGCGGTGCCTGAAGTGGTTGAAGAAACTGGGGCTGCTCCTGCTGCTGAAACTCCAGTGGTGGTGGAAACATGATGAAAAAAAGTATTTTAGTGTTTGTACTATTAATGTTTATGTTTAGTGTGATTGCTATTGCTGATAATGGTGATGTTAGTGATACTGATGTAGATACCAATATAGATATTGACGTTGATGATGTTACTGAAGAAGTTATTACTGAAGAAGAATGTGGTTTCTGGTGTGAAACATACAAGTTCTTATTCGGTGATGCAGAGTTGCGGGCAGCTACTGGTACTGCTTGGTTTGACAGGCAGGATGCTTTGGTTGGGCAAGGTATTTATGATGAGACTTCTGTTTGTTCTTGGGCGACTGGTATTGGTAATTTGTGTATTAATAAGAATAGAGTTTATGTTGTAAAGAAAATTGGCGATAAGCCTTATATTGTTCCAAAAGTGTTTAAAGACGGGAAAGTTGTGGATGGCGCTCCAATTGGTTTTCATGAGATTCCTAATTTTTCTTTCGGAGATGAACTTCATGTAATTGGGGAAGGAGAAAATGTTTTAACTTCTACTGAATATGATATTGCTAAAGCTACTGGTAGTCCTACGGGTCTTAATTTAGTTGGTTTTAAAGATACTAATGATTTTGATTTTGGTGCTACAAAAGGGGAATGGAATTGTAATCTTCCTGGTGGTGATTGTCTGTGTACTTCTGGAAGTTGTACAACTGCAGATGGTGATGTGGTTAAATCTGGAGCAAAAGAATTGAAAGGGGAACTAATACTTGGTCTTAAGAAATCCGTGCCCGTGGAAGAACCTGTTGAGGAATCTGCACCTGTTGAAGGTGGTCCGGAAACTAATGCTGAGTATTTTATTGAACTTGGAGATGAATTTTCTGAAGCTGGAAATTATAAAGATGCGGCGGATTCATATGAACGTGCTGGTGACGAATTGATAACTGATGGTTATTTTGTTTTTGCAAAAGAAGAGTACGCTAAAGCCGCAGATTTATATATGGAGATAGAGAATTATGATGCTGCAGGACGTACATTTAAACTTGCAGGAAATGAAGAATCTGCAAAATATGCATTTGAACAAGCCGATTTAGCTGCTTTAAATACGGGTACAGGTGATGTTGGTGGTTCAGATGGTTCAGGTAGTGATGACAAAGAAGAAAAGAAACCTGCACCTAAGAAAGAAACTAAGAAAGAAGAAGAACCTAAGAAAGAAGAAGCTAAAGGAGAAGCAACAGAATATGAATTGGGTTCGTTGGAAGATTTAGAAATCTTTGAAGAGGAGAAACTTACTCTTGAAGAATTAAAAGTAAATGCTGTTAAAGATAAATTAGATACAATGGCAGAATTAACCAAAGAAAGTGAAGAGCTAAATAAAATGAGTGATGAATTATCTGATGCTTATAGTGAGGCTTCTCAAAATTTTGTAAAAATTCAAGAGTTGATGGGTGAAGGAGAAAATACTGGTAGTATGAAAACTAATTTGGAGGCTAAACAAAAGGAATCAAAACAAAATATTGTTCTTGATGGACAAAAAATTGATGTTCTTTCTGGGGAAATTATAACGTTAACTGATGGCTTAAATGCTGATCCTCTTTTAAGTGAAACTGCAACAATTGCAATAAAAAATCAACTTGATAAAAAAGTTGCAGAAAAAGAAGTGTTGGAAAGAAATGTTGAAACGGAACAAGCAAAGTTAGGATTAATTGATGGTCAATTAAAAGTTTTATCTGGAGAATCACTGGGTGTTGAAGAATTGAAAGCAAAATTAGCAAAAGCAACAGAATCTGGTAATTCATTAGTAGAACAACAAGAAGCTCTTCAATCAGAAATTGCAACTCTTCAAAAAGAAATCACTTCTCCTCCAGAAGGAATAGGAAATACTTTTACTTTACCAGATAATAAGTTGGATGATCAAGGTTTTGCATATATAAAAAGTTCAAGTACTTTTGTAAATACTAATGGTGATGTTTTAACTCCGAAAGATGACGGGACTTCTACATTGGAAGTAAAAGGTGGTAGTGGCACTTTATACACTATTACTTATCCAGCTGAAGGTTCAAACGATGGTGCAAAACTTGAGTTTGGAGAGGGTTGGGATAGTTTGAAAGGAGATTATTCAGATCATAAAGATATCATTGATGAGTTGCATACTTTAGGATTTATTCCGGATGATAAATATGAAGAAATTACTGGCGGTTCAGGTTGGGATTTTGGAATATTTAATGGTGAAGAAAGTATGAGTGAAGCTAAAAAAATAATTGGAACTCCTGTGGTTAAAACTTTGACTCCTGGTAAAGAAATATCTGCGCCAGTAGAATCGGCTCCTCCAGCACCTAAAAAAATGGCTAGCGCCACGTCGTTTAAAGTTTTGGATGGAGTTATTTATCAGACATTTACAACAGAAAGTGAGGGACAATATAATGATTATTATATTTCTCCAGACTCTAATCTTGTTTATGATTCTAATGGATTTGCAGTTGGAAGGATTAAGAATAAACAAATTGTTTTTGAAAATGTGGAAGATGTTCCATGGATTAAAACTGAAAAAATGATATTTTTGGGAAATGCCGGTGACACAATAACAGTTCCTTCAAATAATTTGCTTGTTCCTAAAAAAGGGGAGTCCATTTCTAATGATAATGTTGCTTTGGAAACAATGTTAGATACTTTAGGTTACGGTAATGATTTTTTTGAGACTACAGAAGAAGGATTAAAAGCTTTACAATTAGTTCATTTGGGTAGTGGTGAAGATGATGGTGTTGCTGATCCACTAACAGTTGAAAAGATGAATGAATTATTAGATCAGAAAAGAGTTGCAGCGGAAAAAAGAAATGGGCAAGCGGCAGAAGAGAAAGAAGCCGCAGCAAAGAAAGCTGAAGAAGAAGCAGCAGAAGAAAAGGCAGAAGAAGAAGCAGCAAAGAAAGCAGCAGGGACAGCAGATGATGATGCAGAGAAAAAAGTAGTGGCACAACCAGAAACATTAGAAACTATTTTCGCTTCTGCACAAGGTATTCAACAAGCGGTGGTTTGTTTTGAAACTGGAAGGAATTGTAAATCAGTAGACGGTGAAAAAGTTGAATTAACGCATAGTGGAGCTTCTGAAAAGATGGCTATATTGGCTAAAGCTGCTAGGGAAGATGCAGATGAATTATTTTTTAAAGGTCCAGTGTTAGGGCCATCAAGATTAACTACTTCTTCGGTAGGAGCAACAATTAAAATTGGTGATAAGACTTATACTAAAACTGAAATTACAAATAAAGCTGGCGAAAAATCAACTCAATGGCTTGATGAAAATAAAAAGCCTGCAACCGAAGAAGAATTAGAAAAAGCTGAAGATCTTGCATTGCCAGGACATAAAGAAGCAGAGAAACAAGCTAAAGAGTTAGAAGAAGCTGCAGAAACGTTAGGTTGGCAGGGTTCTTGGTTGGAATGGAAAGATGGCGATTCTTACAGAGCTTTGGCAAAAGGAGATTGGGCTGGTGGACAAGTTGTTGGTGGTTTGGGTTCTTTAGCAGGAAAATTGGGAAGTTATCAGGCGATATCAAACGCCTTATTCCCGGAAACTACTAAAGATTGGATGGGCGTTGCTAATGATGACTTTTTGAACAAGTGGGCAGACTTACCTGCTTTTGCATTGAAAGAAATTTGTGAAATTGATGATCATAAACGTTCAGAATTGCCAGGGAAGGCATCAGCTTTTGTGAGAACACAATCAGGCAGTTATCAGTTCGTTGGTCAGATACAGGCAGAAAAATCAAAAGTTGAAACGGAAATACTTTGTGAAATTAATGATGAGGATGAATTTTATTGTAATGATGAACAAGTTTGTATTGACAATTTTTGTTATTTAGATGAAGATGAAAATGGAAAGCCGGATGAAGATCTTCCACTTAAAGGTCATTATTACAAAATTAATTGGGGAGTAACAGCTCCACAGGATGAAGAACATACACCTTATATTGATGAAGATGGTAAAGCAGTTAAATTTAATATTAGGTTAGAAGGTGATGGTGAAGTTTGGTTATACAAACGTAAAGGGGCAATTAATGAAGGCGTGATTGAGTTAGAGAATGGTGCTTCTGATGGAGGAACTCTTATTAAGTTCTTAAATGAAGATTATAGTGAAGTTTGTATTTATTTCCATGACGATTATAAAATTACTGATTATTGGGGCGAATCTGTAGATGAAATTTGTGCAGACTTTATTCTTGTTAGTAAAGGTACAGTTGAAGCTAGCAGTTCCGGAACAGATTCAATAACTTCATCAAGTGCCGGTGTGGAAGAGAATGTATAAACGAAAGGTTTTTAGATGATAACATTTTAAGTTAAGGAAAATGAATAAACATATTAAAAATTATTTGAACTCATTTAAGTTTAATAATAAGTATTGGTACACACTTTTTATAGATGGTTTTACTTTTTTATTCATTACTTTACTTTTTTTAGGGTTAGGAAAAATCTTAGAAATGAAAGCTTATGCAATCAGTAATGGAAAAACTACTGAAGAATTGAAAGTTTTACTTCTTTCTGGATCAGTAGAGAACAGTAAACTTTTCCTTGACAATGTTAAGATATTTACTTTTTATTTGGTTATAGGAATACTTCTGGCTTTAATTGTAGCATTATTAGTTTATTCATTGTCAAGAAATATTGTTTGGAACAAATTATTAAAACGTGATTTTGTACGGAAAAAGTTTTGGGCATGGAACGGTTTATCTGTATTGATGATAATTATCCTTTTCTTTTATTTATTATTTTACAAAGTTATTGAAATATTTTTACCTTTAGGAGTGACTATGTTTCAATTTATATTTAGGGGGCTTGTTGGTTCAACACTAGTTTTAATTTTCATGGTTTTCCTCTTTTTAGTAAACTATTCTTTTGCAACAGAAAATAAAGTTTGGTTTTCAATTGGTAATGCTTTCCATCTTATCAAATTGAATTGGAAAAGATTGTGGAAAATGTTTATTCTTACACTTATTACTTGGGTTTTATTAAGAGTTTTATTATACTATATTTATATCTGGTTTAAGATTATTCCTCAAGAACTTTTTAGTTCTATTCTTAATATTACGGCTATATTATTATTTCTAGTTTGGTTAAGATTGTATCTGTTAAGAACGATAGGTAGAAGAGAATTAACTTAATTAACTCAATCTACTCCAGAACACAACTTTTATAAACAATAATATTCTACTATAGATTATGGATTTGAGAGATATTAGAAAGGAGGTAGATTCTTTACATCACATTGAAGAAAACCTAAACAAGTTTAAAGATAATTGGATTAAACCGATTAAAAAGAATTCTAACAAACATTTACCGTTTATGAAAAATCTTAATCAGGATTCTAAAAAAGAAATTCATAATAAAATATTAAGTTTAAAGAATACTTTTGATGAAATTAAGTATAGTCAAGTAATTAATGATAAATTAAAACATTATTCTAGGTATTTGATTGAATTAAAACTCACCACGTTTAATGAAGACCAATATAAATCTGAAGTTATTACTAACCAACTTCTTAACGATGATTTTATGAATTTTAAAAATACTCTTACTCAAATTAAAGCGTTAGAAGGTAATGTTGAACATTTGCAACAACAGTATCATGAAGTTAATGATTTGTTACATAAACATTTATCGTTAGAGGAAGCGGTGTTTTTCATGGAAATTCCACACTTGAAATATCTTCACAATTTGTTACAAATAACAAAGAATCATAAGGTTATCTCTAGAAATATTGGGACGAATATGATCGCGTTAATCAAAGAAACACAGTTTAAAAAACATAAAGGAAAATGATAGATTTAATTATTGGAATTGTAGGGATGACTTTTATCTTAGTAGCTTTTATTCTCGACGAATTTATTCAGAAATTTAATCAAAATACAATTCAATATAATCTTATCAACATTATTGGAGCAGGATTGTTAACTTATTATGCGTTCTCGTTAAACTCTTGGCCATTCTTGATTTTAAACATAGTTTGGTTAGTTGTGGCAGGATTTAAATTGACTAGGATTATTAGAGATTAAATATTTATAAAAAACTTTTAATTTTATCTACAATTAAATTATAAGTTTGATCATCAATAATATTTTCTTTTTTTGGATTATAATGATGGGCAAAATTAGGATCATTAAATGATTTTTCGTTAATTTTTATTTCTTGATTATACCTGGGCCTAAAATGCCAATGTACACAGGGATTAGGGGGATTCCTTTTATAGGCATTGTTCATTAAACAGGTCCAATTAAACATTGTGGCGTCAAAACATTCTTTGTAAGTTGATTCAAGAATTTTTACAACGTTCCCAAAATCTAACCATTCTTCTGTTGTAATTTCTGACATGGATTTAGTTTTACTTTTTGATACAACCACAGAATAACCTAAGTAAGTTTGGTTTTGATGTAATATTACCTCCCAGAATTTTGTTTCATAGTATGGTTTGAGATTCATTTTATAATTCACTGATTTCTTTAACCGCTTTAATAAATTCATTTACTTCTTCTTCAGTATTATAGAAAGAGAAACTAGCTCTTACAGTTCCGTCTTTAAACATTGACTCTCTGTTCTTATCATTATTAAACCAGGAATGAACACAATGTGCTCCGCTCCTGACCATAACGTTATGGGTGTTATTTAACAACAAAGAAACTTCATGGATCGGTTTGCCTTTAATTACAAAGGAAATTATCCCTCCTCTTTTATCTGCTTTTTTCGGGCCAAGAATTTCAACTCCAGAAATTTCAGACAAACCGGCGGTAGCGATTTCATTCAATTTAATAATCTGTTTTTGAATATTTTTGATGGTAATCTTTTCCAAATATTTTACTGCTTCCCCGAAACCGATAATGCCTGGATAATTTTGCAAACCAGCTTCAAATTTTTCTGGAATTTTTTCCACCTCATAATTTTCGTAACTGGAATCAGTAACGGTTTCACCGCCAACCATAAATTGTTTTAGCAAGTCTAAATTTTCTTTTGTAGAAATTAAAGCACCAACTCCATTAGGGCCAAGAATTTTGTGAGCAGATACAGCAATAAAGTCTGCTTCCAATTTCTTAACATTAATTTCGTGATGTAAAGCAGCCTGTGCACAGTCAAGTAAAACTTTTACTTTATGTTTATGACAAATTCTGATAATGTCTTTTACGGGATTAGTAACGCCGTCAAGATTGGATGTAAAGACAACACTTACCAATTTAACTTTCCCTTTATGTTCGTTAAGTTTAGAAATTAAATTGTCAACAGAAAATTCGTTTTTTGGTCCTGATGCAATCACATCCAGTTTGATTTTCCATTCTTTCTGTAGTTTCAACCAAGGAATTAAGTTTGAGTTGTGTTCTTTATCTGTTATTAAAACAACATCACCATTTTCAAACGGAAATGCATTAGCAACAAGATTAATTGCTTCTGTACAGTTTTTAGTAAACACTACTGCTTCTGCTTTTGCACTAAAGAATTTAGCAATCTGTTCTCTGGCTTCATTAACAGCTTTATTAACTTCTTCAGAAATGGTATGGTTACTTCTACCAGCACAGCCAGGGAATTTGTTATAATATTCATTCATTACTTTGAGAACTTGTTTTGGTCTTAATGACATACAAGCATTATCAAAGTAAATGATTGGTTTTTCGTTGATTGTTCTATTTAGTATTGTAAAATCTTTTCTCAGTTCATTGAAGTCTATTTTCTTTCCAAAGATTGATTCTAGCATATTAAGTAGAATTAGTTTAGTTTATTTATATAATTTGCTATGGGGTTTAGTTTACACGTGTGATTTAAAGTTTATGTAAAAGACTATATTCTAAACAACTTTTTACATCTATATCAGCTGCAAATGCTTTGTATGTTTTTGGAGAAACTTCTCTGGCTTTCGTTTTTAGTGAACAAGTTCCCATTATTTTAGTATCAATAGTTTCTTTAGGAACGTTAGATGAATCTAGAACTTCTATTGTTACTAATCCTAAGTCTTGATCATCAAACGGAATTGTGTATTTGCTTAATGTTGATTCTGTCCAAGATCTATCTTTATTTCTATGTTTAGTTATAACGGGAGCAACATAATTTTCTTGGTTACCATGAGCAATCCCTTCAAGATCTACAACTGGTCTTGCTATAAAATCTGCTTTTGGTTCTCCGTAGAAATCCACTTCTATCTCTTTTTTTAATTGATCTATTTTATTATGGATCCCTTCTTTTATTTCGCTTTCTAAGTATTCTGTGACATAATGTCCACCAACTCCTATAGCTACTATTGCTGCTGTAACGGTCATATAAAAATTTCTAGTTTGTTTTACTACTTTATCCGTAACTTCTATTTCTTCTGTCATTTGTAT